>NZ_JBJURM010000045.1:0-37461 GCF_046097995.1 Rhodococcus sp. 5A-K4 | reverse complement strand
CCACACCCGTGGGTGTTCGATGACGTGGTCGTCGACCGAGATGATTTGAACGTCGTCGGCAAGCATGTGCGCTACTCCCTTGTGATTCTTGGATGATCTATCCGGTAAGTCGTACTGTACGCCTAACTAGTGAGCTGTGTCACCGGGGTTGCGCGGCTGGGAGTTGGCTGAGGAAATCGCCTACCTTGTCGACGAAGACCGAGTTGTCGTCGCCCGCGACCATGTGGCCTGCGCCTGAGACCTGAAAGGACTGCGAGCGAGGTATCGATGCCAGCAGTTCGTCGACTCCGTCCTGGCTCACGATGTCAGACTCGGCGCCGTGAACCAGAAGGGTCGGGCACGATACGGCGGCAGCAGCTCTGACAAGTCGGTCGTGGTTGTCCTGCGGTGTGTTCAAGTTCGGGCCGAGGCGGTGAAACGCGGGATCCCAGTGCCAGTACAGACGACCGCCTTCGCCGACTCTGATGTTCTTCCTCAGGCCTTCGATGTTCCTGGGCCGCACCCGGTGTGGTTGGTATGCGGCGACCGCGTTCGCGACCTCTTCGAGGTCTGCGAAGCCGTCGGGGGACCCGGTCATGAAATCGGTGATCCTCTTGATGCCTGACGGCTCGATCCGCGGGGTGATGTCGACGAGTACCAGCGCTCGTGCGAAGCCAGGGTGTTCCCCCTCGGTAAGAAGGCCGGTGATGCCTCCCATCGAGGCGCCGAATATGACTGGTGATATTGCGTATCCTGCGGATTCGCTCAGTTGTTCGACGATTGCACGCACGTCATCGGACAAATCGTCCATCCCGTATCGCGCCTCCGTGTCCCAGGCGCTCTCGCCGTGGCCACGGGAATCGACAGTGAATACGGTCCAGCCCTCGTCGGCGAATCTTGTGGCCGCGCGATCCCATGAATGGCGGGTCTGGCCACCACCGTGGAGCATGAGGATCACCCCTTGTGATTCCTCGATCGTCGGGCCCCACCGATCAGCGGCGAGTCTACCTGCGCCGCCGGCGAAGTCATGGGTACTTGGTGAGTTCGGTGCCATAGTGTTCTGCTTCCTCGGGTCGAATGATGTTCCCCTCCTTCCTATCACTGAATCGAAAGGCATACCGTTGCTATTCCTGCAACTAGGGCGGTAGCATTCGAACGATGTACCAGTGCACTCGGCCGCTGACCCACCGGCCTACGCGGGACGGATTGCCGGTCGACAGAGCGCACGTACCTGCTTTCCTGGCGATCGAGGTCGCCGGCTATGCATGGGACGACGCGCTTCGGGAGGCCAGTGGCGGGAAACTGTCCGCTGCCGATGTCGTTATCGTGAATGTGGATGCAAACTTTTCTTGTGAACTACTCGTGGGAGATGCACAGTTTTTCGTCTCACTTCGCAGGATCGGCCGAACGTCGTTTGTTCTCGAGACGTCGATCGGCCAGGCCGGCAGCATTGCCGCCGTCGCAACATTTACTGTCGCGCACATAGCTGACGGCGCACCGTCGCCTCTTTCTTCGCGGCAGGTCGAATTTCTCCGCACCCTGGAGCCCTAGGTGACATTGAATGCTATGCAGCCCGAGTGCAACTCGGTAGAAGAGCTGGCGCTTGGTCTCCTTGCCCCGATATCGGCGGGCGACGTCGTGTCGTGGATTGATCTGTCCACTGTCGAGGACGGCTGGGTGCCCGCCGCCGCAGATGCTGCACGCGCTTCGCATCGAGTGCTGATCGGAGTCGGTTGGCCTGGAAGGGATGCGGGGGAGTTGCTCGATGCGCTGAGCCTGACGGTGCACTCGGACGAACGCGGACTACAAGACCGCCGGACGGTTTACGTCGCCGATCTCGAGGAGGCGGTACGCGAATTGAACGTAGCGATCGGACGTGCGCCGATCGCTGCAGCCACGACTGGACAGTTACTGAGAGTCGGTCGGTCGACGACGGTGCACGACGGGCTTGTCGTCGAGTCTTTTGCGTACTCGACACTTCAGGGCGGACCTGAATACGCACGATGGCTGAAGTCGGCCGATTATCGATCGAAGCCCGAGAAGGGCGAACCTGTCGACGTCTGTCGAACCGATGATCGACTATTTATCACCCTCGATCGCCCCGACCGTCACAATGCGCTGAATGCAGCTATGCGGGACGCGCTGGTGAATGCTCTCACGGTGGCGTGGGTAGATAGCACGATCACGAGCGTCACCCTCCAGGGAAGGGGCGCGTCGTTCAGTAGTGGCGGCGACCTCACCGAGTTCGGGTCGGCAACTGATCCTGCCTCTGCGCACCTCATCCGGACACAGCATCGCCCGGCCGAGCAGATCTCTGAGCTGGCGACCCGGCTGGGTGACCGATGCCTGGCAGTGGTCCACGGCGCTGTCATGGGGGCCGGGCTGGAGCTGGCGGCGTTCGCGGGACGTATCATTGCACACTCGGAGTCGAGATTCATGCTTCCTGAGCTGTCCATGGGGCTACTGCCCGGAGCGGGCGGGACGGTGAGCGTGCCGCGCCGGATCGGACGCTGGCGAGCAGCCTGGATGATCTTCAGTGGCGAAATAATCGATGCAGAAACAGCATTCGAGTGGGGTCTTGTCGACGCGGTGACATCTGAGAGCGGTGGCGGACAGTTGGTGCAGTGATCGTCGATGTATTGCGACACCGATCGGACAAACTATGCGGATCTCGCCGTGGCGTACCTGCTGGGCCGGTTCGCTGTGGCGTTGAACGAATCGAGATTTAGCCTCTTCCAGCTTGCTGTGTCGGTGAGTAGTGAATGCCTCGTTCCTGTTTCGCTAATCGACTGCGGATGCCGTCAACGTAATACGTACGGCATCTGCGGAGGGATTTCGTAGGACATCTGTGAGGGGCGCATGGAGTAGCACTAGGTCCGCCGGTCCGCCTACTCGCACAGTGCGTGGTCGTCCACCTGGATCTGTCGATGACGTGAGCAAAGATGCGAGGGCTTGGGCAGCGGTGATGGTCTCGGACTCGCCGACAACTCTTCCTGCTCGGGTTCTGCGGTGAACTGCCGACGCGATGTTTGCCCATGGGTCGAGCGGCCCGTATGGTGCGTCGCTCGACAGTGCCAGGGGGACTTGGGCATTCAGAAGCGATCTACAACGGTACAGGTCGCTTTGATCCCGGCGATCGACGTCGCGCAAGTAGTCGTCTCCTCGGTCGGAGAGGAAACCGGGCTGCGTCACTACCGTCAATTCATGGCGTTGAAGTTCGGCAATGGACTCGTGCGGAATCAACGCTCCGTGTTCGACCCTGTCGCCGGGTGCTGCGCCGACCTCGTCTAGGGCGGCGAGCAGGATCAGAAGGTTCTCGCGCGAGACACAGTGTGCGGCAAAGGGGCGACCGATACGGTGCAGACGATCAATCAGCGCGGCGAGTGCAGCGAGGTCTGGCGGATCGGAATCGGCGAGGACTATCTTGTACGGGCCGACACTCACAAGTTTTTCGTCGATGGATTCTCCGATGGGAATGCCGAGTAGATGCACCCGCTGGGGCAGTGCTCCTGTCCTCACGGCGTCGAGAATCGAACCAATCGAACTGGAGGGTAGGTCAGGCGTGGCGTCCGTGAGTCTGGTGACACCGAGGTTCGCCAATGATCGACCGACGGCTGACAGATCCGGAGGACCGTTGCCGGGCAGTCGTTCCCGCAACCAGTCGTCGGCTCGCCACAGGCGTCCGGTTGGCGTCCCATCGTCTTTACGTTCGATACCGGGATGATCGGCCGTTGCTAGTCCGACGGCCTCTGCGGCACGAGAATTTAACATCCACATCGCTCCGCTGCGATGCTGGATTCGCGTCGGGCGCTCTCGGTGAAGGAAGTCCAGACCTGCGCAATCGAGTTCACCGGCAACGGTTTCGATGTACCCGACGCCGCGAATCCAACCTCCTGTCTCGCGTGGGGCTCGGTTGAGTGCGCGCGAAAGGTCCTCAGATGTCCGTACCGATGGCGGTCCGCATCGAACCGACGCGGCATCGGCCGCGGTCGCATGTAGGTGCAGATGGTGATCGGTCAGTCCGGGTATGAGGGCTCCACCGTGGCCGTCGATGACGTCGGAGTCGCTGGCGAGCAACCGATTTCCGATGTCGGTCACGATTCCGTCTCGGATCGCGACGTCGACGCCCGAAGCGCCGTCGAGTTCGACATCTCGAATGACGTATTTGGTCAAGGCAGTTCGATTCCGAGGCTTCGTAGAACGTAGGAGGTGTCCGCGCCGCTTGTCGGCGCTTCACCCTGAGGTGCCCGTCCGTGTGGCTTCGAGGGTACGGTCGACTCCAGATACTGGTGCGACGGGGACCCGTCGAGCGTGCATGCCACGATGTCCGACATGGACAGGTCCCAGAGCTTCCCTGTGCTCCCGGACGGTTGGGACATAGCGACTGCCGCAGCAGTCAATCCTGTGAGAGGGTCGGCGATGGCATCGCCGACGAACAGTGGTGATCCGTCGGAGTGACGGGCGACGAGACCGCTCGATGCGGCGATGTCGTCGCCGAATCCGACTCGATCAGAAGCGCGTCCGTTCGCAGTGATGGAGATCCATGTGGATCCGGAGGCCACCGATGACTCTGCGTCGAGACCGAAATTTCGCAGTGCGCGTGGGCGTGATGCTTCGATGACGATGTCCGCGGCGTCGACGAGTCTGCGCAGTGCAACTCTTCCCGATTCGGTCTCGGGGTCGAGAACGACTGATTCGTGCCCTGCGTGGAGGAGTCGGTAGAACTCTCGATCGCCGAAGCGAGCGCCATCGAGTCTGGTCGGAGTTTCGACCTTGACGACCCGAGCACCAGCCTCAGAGAGCAATTGTGCGCAGAGCGGACCGGCCCACAGCGCACTGAAATCGACCACGAGCATGCCCTGGACGGATCTCGGAACGAGCGGACCTGGGGGTGGCGGCTGGGCGCGAACGCTCGGCACCGACCCAGCGGCGATACCGAGAAGTGTTGCGCGGTCGTCAAATTCGGCGGTCGTGTGATGTGCGATCCAGTCGGCGAGCTCGGGCCAGATGTCGCCGTTGGTCTGCCGTGAAATCAACGCGGACAAGAGGGGTGCATCGTCTTCTCGTGCACAAGAAACGGCGACCCAGCCGTCCGAACTGGGAAGGAGGCGGCAGGAACCCCCGACCGAGAGGGCACCGTTGCGAGTGTACGAGGTGAATGAGGCTCGCTCGCCCAGAAGCGCGGCTCCATCTACGTCGACATGGCAAGGTGTAGCGACAGTTGCCGCGGAAATGTGATGCGACAATGTGCGTGCGTAGGACGCGGCGGCCCCGGGCGGGATCATCGGTGGCCCATCGGCAGGCCCTGTCAGAGGCACTACACCACTGTCGAGCCAGTCATCGGTGAAGTTCGGACGAACGCTGCTCACATTTCCCTGCTGTGGTGCTCTGCTGGATTCGAATGCGTTTTGAATCTAGCATCGCGACCTGTCGAACTGTGCACGCTACGCACCAAGAAAGGGATACGTCTCGCGATTCGACCAGATTGATCCGTTACCCCTGAGCGTAGAGTTTTAAATATGGGCTGCGAAGAATCTTCGAATCGAGGTGGTCGTTGATCCGTGCAACCGCGCCGGTGTGGTCGCAGGCTTGCACTTTCATCAGTGTGTTCTGCGTGATGGTGCGGAAGTTGGCGATGTCGGTGGACGGGAACACGGCGCTGGCCTGCCCTGGCGTGAGGGTCGTGCTCGCCGGGGCCGTGCCGGTTTCCTCGTCGCTCACCAGGGTTTCGTGCGGATGTGCGGAGGCCCAGACGAGTAGTGCGGCGGCAGCGACGGCGACTGCGGCGTAGTAGCCGAGCATGATCCGTTCGCGACCTTGATGCGGTGTGCCGGTCGGCGGGGGAGGGAGTTCGGGTTCGGTGACGACGTCGCGGCGGGTCATCGTGAGGTAGACGACCGTGGCCACGATCGCGAGGAGGAAGATTGCGCTGGTGAGAGCCGTACCTGCACCGAGACCGCGATCGGTGGACGAGGACGCAACCCAGTCGCCGAGGTTGGCGCCGAGCGGGCGAGTCAGCACGTACGCGAGCCAGAAGGAGAGCACCGTGTTCGCGCCCAATCGCTGACCGATGACGATCAAGGTGATCAATCCGGCAGGGAGCAGGACCGAGACACCGGGCCCCCATCCGGTGATCTCGAGTGTCCAATCACCCGCGGCGGTGCCGAGTCGTCCCCGCTGAGCGTCGGATCCCCGCCGCACTCGGGTCCCGCGTGCTCGCACTCGCAGCGGACCGCACTGCCGGCGCCCACCCCTACCTCGTCGCTCCGGACCACGCCCGATCGGCTCGGTACACACTTGGCGACGCCCACTGCCCGCCCCTGAACACAAAATCGCTGGCGGCACGGATCGTGACCACACCCTCGCCCTCGGCCACAAGAGCCTGAAAATCTACCTAGACTTGCGAATGAAAAACTACCTCAACAATTTCAGCCGACACTGGTTCACCGACTGCGACTTCAGCGACGGCGACGAAGCCCTGATCGATACCCTCGTCGCCCAAGAGGCGCTGCAGACCAATCGCTACCCAACTTCATACACACCTCGATACGAAGGCCGACTACGTAACCATCCAACCCCTCACGCCCACCGTCGAGCTCTAGCCCACCCGCACCCCACTCGCAGCAGCACTCGACCTCACTTTGTCACAGGCCCGAAGTGCCTCCGACAATCGAAGCGGCGGCCTCAGAACCACCCCTGGGGATCACCGGGGGGACTGTCTGAATAACGGTGGATCCGGTCCTTGATTCAACACGCCGAGCTGAGCTTGGCGGGAAGGATCGACGATGACCGAAACACTTGATCCCATGGCAGAGACTGAGGTGGATCAGAAGCAGTTGGCCGAGCAGCTCCTGGCTCAGGCCAAGGAGCAGGGCGTGGAGTTGATGGGCCCGAACGGACTCCTCAATCAACTCACCAAAAACGTCCTAGAGACCGCGTTAGACGCGGAGATGACCGAGCACCTGGGCTACGAGAAGCACGATGCCGCCGGCCGCGGCAGCGGCAACTCGAGGAACGGTACCCGTTCGAAGACGGTGCTCACTGAGATCGGGCCGGTGGAGATCGAAGTGCCACGCGACGTCGATTCTTCGTTCGACCCGCAGATTGTTAAGAAGCGTCAGCGACGCTTGACGGGTATCGATGAGATCGTATTGTCATTGACGGCAAAGGGTTTGACGACCGGCGAGATATCCGCGCACTTTCAAGATATTTACGGAGCGTCGGTGTCGAAGGACACGATCTCGCGGATCACCGACAAGGTCGTCGGGGAAATGACGGAGTGGCAGAACCGGCCACTTGATCGGGTGTATCCGGTGATGTTCATCGATGCGGTGCACGTGAAGGTTCGCGATGGGCAGGTCACCAACCGGCCGATGTATGTCGCGATCGGCGTCACCGTCAATGGCGAACGCGACATCCTCGGGATCTGGGCCGGCGAGGGCGGAGAGGGATATGGAACGGGCACATGTTCGTTTGACTGGATTCCTGCTGCTACCTGAGGTTTCCGGGGTTGCGTGATGGTCCTCGATCTTCGAGGTGCAGGCCCTTGAGTTAAGGTGATGCCTTGATAATTCAGGTGTTAGAAAGGTGTGCGCGTGGGCGAGGGTCGGCTGCGGATCATCTCGGGTGAAGTTGTCCCGGTCACCGAGTCGGTCGATCCGGAGCGATTCCAGGCCTCGTGCGTGGAGGCATTCGTGGCGTCGTGGACCGCGCGAGGGTTCGCCGAGTCGACGATCGCCAACGATGTGGGCGTCCTGGAACGAATGCTGCACGCGTTGGGACGACCCGCATGGGACGTGACCGCCGACGACGTGGATCGGGTGGTGGGCGCGCTGGCCACCTCGGGGCGGGCGGTGTCGACCCGACGTAATTATGTGCAGGTGTTCAAGGGATTTCACCGGTTCCTCGAGGTCCGCAAGGCTGCCGAGATCGAGGCATCGTTCGGGGTGCGGTTGGCGTGCCCCCTCGACGAGTTCAATGCCGCTCGGCATGTCGGTGACGACTCGCCGGCGACGAATCCACCGCCGCAGCAGGAGAGAGTGGCTGCGTTCTTCGAGTTCCTCAAGATGCGAATCGCGACGGCTCGCAAATACGGGCCGGCCGCACGCGATTACGCATTGTTCCGCATCCTCTATCACGCCGGTTTGCGGGCCGAGGAGGTCGTGATGTTGGATCGGTCGGACGTGCACTTCGGGCGGGGCCCGTTCGGGAAGCTGCACGTCCGGTTCGGTAAAGGCACCAAAGGCTCGGGTCCGCGTCCTCGATGGGTGCCGATGCTCGACGGGCTGGATCTGGTGTTGCGTTGGTTCCTCGACGATGTGCGCGGCCGGTTTCCCGATTCGCCGGCGCTGTTGTGTGACGAGTCCGGCGGACGGATGGCGACAGGGACGATCCGCAATCGGTTGCGGCACTTGATGACTACGGAAGGTCGCCCGCAGATCGAATGGTTCACCCCGCACGGGCTACGTCGGGCGTGCGCGACCCACAACTATGAGCGTGGTGTGGATCTTGTTGCCATTCAACAACTTTTGGGTCACTGGACGATCGCATCGACAATGCGGTACGTCCGCCCGTCGGAGACGTTCATCGAGGACGCCTACCAGCGGGCGATCTCGGTGACGTTGGGCGAGCTCACCGGACAGGAGTGAAGGAAGCATGCAGATCACATGGAAACTGCGAATGGCTGCGGCGCAGCGTGAGGTGTGGACCGGCGCGCAGCTGCGGCGGCTGCTGGCCGAGAAGGCCGGTCTGGAGTTGTCCTCGGCGTCGGTGTCGGCGCTGTTCACCAAGCAGCCCAACCAGATCAAGTTGGACACGCTGATCGCATTGTGCACTGCGCTGGACTGCACCCCCAACGACCTGTTCGATGTCGACACCACTCCAGTCGAACAACCGATGATTCCGACCCCGCCGACGAAGGTCGCCGTCGCCGTCGCCGTCGGCGACTCGTCGACGTCGCGGCGGGGCCGATCCATGCCGCCGATCTGAGTGGCATGACCGTACGGATCTGTGATTGCGTTCGATGTGGCCGGGCGGTGGGAAAGGTCGGCCGGGAACTGTGTGCGCGCTGCCACTGGGCTCTCGCCCATGCCCCGACCAAACGGCCATGTCCGCGGTGCGGAATCGATCGAGTCTTATTGTCGGACACCGGCCGCTGTGTGCGATGTTCGCGCACCTGCCGGCAGTGCGAAGCGCCGGTGCTCTTTGTCGACCGGGACCTGTGCACGGACTGTCTTCGACGACAACGAGCGGACGTCGATCGTGCCCGGTGTCCACGTTGCGGGAAACGGCGGACGCTGCGAGCCGCCACCGGCTGTTGCGGTCATTGCTCCCGGCCTGGTCGCCCACCGAACCCGGACGCGGCCTGTGTCGACTGCGGGCAGACCACCCGGCTCGCCGGTGCCGGACGCTGCCGATCCTGCTGGGGCCGTTCGCCGCACCGAGTACCGGTACGAGCATCGAATATCGCTGCCACACTGGAGCATCCACCGGACTGGCTCGGAGACTTCGGCGCCTATCTCGCGCCGCGCCACCACCCCCAGCGTGCCTGCACCATGCTCACCGAACTCGGCCGCCACCTCGACGCCGGGCACCCGACGCATCCGCAGACGTTGCTGCAACGCGTCACTGCCAACGTGCCGCTCTCACGAGCCCTCGAGGACTTCCTCACCGGCCGGCAATTGGCGCTGCCGCTGGACCGCGAGGAACAACGGGCCACTGCCCGTCGGCAACGCCGCATCGACGGCGTACCCGAATCGCTGCGGCCAGCGGCCGAAGGATTCGCCGACCATCTCGTTACCGGCCGCGAACGCGCCCGCCGCAGCGGAACCCACCCGCGCGGCCACGCCACCATCGAATCCCGACTGACCGCGGTACGTGACCTCGCTTGCTTCCTGACCGCCGAGCGCGGCACAACCGACTGGGCCACAGTCAATGTCGGCGACATCGAAGCGTTCCTACGCACCCGCGGCAACCGACGCGCCCACCACCTCACCGGGTTGCGCCAGTTCTGCCGCTACGCCACCCGACGACGGCTGATGCTCGTCGATCCCACCACTGGCTTGAAGGCGCCGCAGCCCTGGGGCTTTCGTGGTCCGACCCTGACCCTCGAGCGGCAACGTGAACTGTTCGCTCGCTGGACCGGCGCCCCCGATGTTCACCCGCACGAGGCGTTCGTCGGGCTGGCGGCCTTGTTGCACGGTGCCACCACCCGCGAGCTGCAACATCTGACCGTCGATGCCGTCGATCACGACCAGCAGCGTATTCACTTTCGCGGCCGAGCTCACTCGACACCGCTGGACCCGTGGACCTGGACTGCGCTGCAGCGATGTCTCGACCACCGCAATATGTTACGCAGCAACAACTCCCATGTATTGATCACTATGCAAACCAAAGCCACCCGCGCACCCGCCTCCGACGGCTACGTCAAGAACACCCTGCGCGCGGTCGGAATCGGGCCCCGGATCCTGCGTGCCACCAGGCTGGTCGACCTGACCACCACCGTCGACGCGAAGCTCGTCGCCGCGGCCTACGGTATGACCAACGGCGCCGTCATCGCCTACCTTGCCGACCACGTCGACCCCACCCGGCTGCCGAACCCGTGACAATTCAGGTGCCACCTCGCACAGGTTCGCGCGAACCTGTGCGCTTTCGCCAAATTCTGGATGTCCGTCTTGACCGACATTCGAAATCGGGGCACCCGGGACGTGTTCTTCCTGGTCTGCGACGGATTGAAAGGTCTACCGGAGGTCGTCGAGAACGTGTGGCCGGCCGCGACGGTCCAAACGTGTGTAATCCATTTGATCCGAAACACGTTTCGACTGTCGTCGCGGCAGCACTGGGATGCGCTCAAGCACGATCTCAAGCCGATCTACACCGCACCGACCGAGACGGCAGCGCGGGCAGCGTTCGACGATCTCGCAGACCGTTGGGGCAAGCAGTATCCGGCGATCATCCGATTGTGGAACAACGCCTGGCAGGAGTTCATCCCGTTCCTGGATTACGACACCGAGATACGGCGAGTGCTGTGCTCTACCAACGCGATTGAGTCCTTGAATGCCCGATACCGGCGGGCTGTCAAGGCTCGTGGCCATTTTCCCACCGAGGCTGCTGCGCTCAAGTGCCTCTATCTGGTGACGCGTTCACTGGACCCGACAGGCAAGGGCCAGGCACGATGGATAACGAGGTGGAAGCCTGCTCTGAACGCGTTTGCGATCACGTTCGCCGATCGTTGGCCGGGATCGGAAACTTACTGATGGAAATCCGCCGAAACACCGTTAGCGAGATAGACCCTGCGGGCGCGAAAGGCGCTGGCTCGGATGTCCGCCGGCACATCGTCGTCGTTGCTGTATTGCTTGCGGTAGCGGTCACCGATGGCAGCAGCGACTGCGTGCGCGTGATTGCGGGACGAACGCTCGTCGGTTGCGCTGCTGGTGGGTACGAGTTGGAAGCGCCGTTGGCGAATCGGTTCTGCCATGTGGAGTTCACGCCGTCTGTGGATGAGTGGTTGGACGGTATGGCGACGGGGTGGGGTGCACCGCCTGCCTCGCGTGCGGTGGCCACCGATGAGCAACGGGTTGCGTTGGTGCGCAGTTCGATCACCGGCTTTGTGCAGCGCAATCCTGATGCGTTGGATGCGTTTGGGTCGTCGGCTGCGCAGACCGGTGGTGCGTGGCCGTCGCGTCGTACGTGGTCGATGTTGGCGGCGGTGTTGCCGCATTTGCGGGAGGACGACAACGCGGCGATCAACACGGCGGTGTTCGGGTTGATCGGTGAGGGCGCGGGCGTGGAGTTCTTGGAGTGGCGGCGTAGCGCGGATCTTCCCGATCCGGTTGCGGTGGTGGAGAATCCCGATTCGGCGTTCGATTGGCAGTCGCGTCCTGATCTGGTGTGGGCGGTGCTGTCCGGTGTCACGGCGTGGGCGGTGGGACGGGGCACGGTGGAGGCCTGGCGCAGTGCGTGGGGTCCGCTGATCGCGGCTGCGGAGGCGGGCGCACCGGACGTGGCGGGCGCGGCGGCGCGCACGCTGGCGAAGGCGCGACCGGTTAAGGCGACTGTCCCGGCGTCTGCACGTCGGTTCGCGCCGATGTTGACCGCTGCGGGTCTGATGGAGGCGGCAGCATGAGCGGGGTTCGGGTCCTCGCGCCGGATGAGTTGCGGGCGTTTCGCCTGGCACGACTGGTTTCTGCCGAACAGATGCCGTATTTCATGCGGGCATTGTTCGCAGCGCAGCCTGTTGCTGCACCGGGGTTGGGCACGTTCGCGGTGGATGCGCAATGGCGGCTCTATCTAGATCCGGCGTTGTTGGTGGGGGCTGGTGCGTGGCCGGTGCCGGTGGCGGGTGCGGTGTTGCTGCACGAGGTCGGGCACTTGCTGCGGGCACACGGTGTGCGGGGGCAGTCCTTGCCGAAGCCGGTCCAGCATGTGGCGTGGAATTACGCGGCGGACGCGGAAATCAACGACGACTTGCTGGCGGCGGGCATCGGGTTACCGGACGGGGTGATCACTCCACAATCGTTCGGGTGCGAGGACGGCGGAATCGCAGAGGACTACTACACGCACCTGATCGATCCGGCTACGGGACAGCAGTTTCCAGACGACGACGACGTGGGTTGCGGATCCGGTGCGGGATGCGCGCCGGTGCCGGGGGAGTTGGGCGCGGCAGCGGGGGAGGTCGCGGACGGGTTGGACGGCGCGGAAGCGGATCTGGTGCGCCGTCATGTGGCGCGGGCGGTGCAGGCGGCGCAAGGGAAGGGGCGCGGGAGCGCACCGGCAGGATTGGCGCGCTGGGCCGGTGAGGTTCTCACGCCGCCGACCGTGCCGTGGGATCGGGTGTTGCGTGCGGTGATCCGGCGAGCGCTGGCGGATCAGTCGGGGCGGACGAACTACAGCTATGCGCGTCCGTCGCGGCGCAGCCTGCCGGGGATCGTGGCCCCGGCGATGCGGGGTCCGTCGATCACGGTGTCGATTGTGATCGACACGTCGGGGTCCATGTCGGCAGGTGATCTGTCGGCGGCGATGGGTGAGGTGGCGGGTGTACTGCGGGCAGGCGGTGTAGCGCGGGAGCGGGTACGGATTCTCTCGTGCGATGCGAAATCGACGTCTGCGCAGGCGGTGCGGTCGGTGGCCGATGTGCAGTTGGTGGGCGGCGGCGGTACGGATATGCGCGTCGGGATCGACGCGGCGAACGCGGCCCGCCCTGCCCCGCACGTGGTGATCGTGTTGACGGACGGGGATACGCCGTGGCCGGATCGGCCGTCGCGGGCGCATCTGGTGTGCGCGGTGATCGGCAACGACGCCGCACTGGCACGGACCCCGGACTGGGCGTCACGTGTGCAGATCCCGGTCGGTGCGTCGTGAACGCGGTGAGCGGTGACCTGTTGCGGTACGCGCAGCAAGTGTTGACCGGTACCGGTCACGAGCCCGCTCAGGTGGCGAGCGTGGTCGCCGGCACCGGCGAGGATGCGGCGGCGCTGGCCTTGCGTGCGGGGTGGGAGTGCGCCGCGAATCCGGTGGTCCTGGCGTGCGAACAGACGGAGGACGTGTCGTGAGCGTGGAATGGTTCGATCTGGCTCAGCGTCTCTATGCCGCCGAAACAGGGCGCCCCGTTGCTCGGCTCGCACACACCACGTTCACCCCGTCAGCGTCGGCGCTGGCGGTGCGGGCGACGGTACGCGGCGGCAGTGTGAGCGTGTCCGCTGCGGCGGTCGGTGGAGGTGAGGAAACCGCGTGCGATGAGGCCGGGTTGGCGTTGCTGGCCAGGTTGGGCGGCACGTTGGCGGCGGATGCCCCGGCGATGTTGCTCACCGACGACGGCGGCACGATTCCGGCGCTGGTGGGGTTGGCGCGGGCGCACGCTCACCACAGTGACCCGAACATCTCCGGTAGCGCCGCGATGGTGGGGTGGTGGGCAGATCGGGCGGATCATCCCGGCACGTCGGCGGTGGTGAATCTTCCGGCCACCTCCAGTGCCCGCTACGTGCTCGGCGTGGTGCCGGAAGCGCAGCGGTCGGCGCGGGTGTGGCGGACGTGGTTGCAGATCGCGGACGAGAGTGTCGCCGGGATGCACGAATGGGCGCGTGCGATCGGCAGTGGCCCGTTGCTGCCGCTGCTCGCTGCGATCGGCGAAGACGACGCGTATTCGTTTTCTCGGGCACAGTCCGCACTGGTGGACGGCCACGACTGGTCACGTCCCGACAACACGGCCAGCGCCGCGATGGGCCTGCGAAGTCGTTGTGACGCAGCAGATGTGATGTCATCAGCCCTGCTCGATGATCCGATGTGGCGCGAGCGCGCACTGCACACCGGCCACGTCGCGGTGGGTGTGGCATCGATGACGCCGCCACCGAAAGGTTCACGTCGGCGCAACGGGTCGCTGTCGGTGACGTGTGAGCGTCTGGATCCACGGCTGCGGGTCGGATCTGCTGTCACCGGGTGGGTCGGTACACCGCGACGGCGTCCGTTCGAGCAGTTCACCGTCGAAGTCACATCGACCGAGGTTGTCGGCGGGAAGTTGGTGCTCGGACTCGGTTCGGTAGGGATGTATGCGCCGCCGAGTGGGGCGTCGGTGGTGTTGATGCCGCAAGCGGCGTCACCGCACACGATGCGCGCTGGTCGTGGCCGGTACTGGCGGCTCTACCGAGGGCGGCGGTCCTGGCTTTCGACGGGGCAGACACCCGTTCCTTCCCGGCGTGAAGTGCCGTTGGACGTGCTCATCGCGGGCGCAGAGAAATAGCACCGGCAGCATACCTGCCGTAGGTAAATAGCCAGTTCAGAGACTTTTTTCCTGAAAGGTTTGATTCGTCATGCGCATTACTGCCTCGTCGTCCGATATTGCTGCCCCCTCCGGCCCGGTGCCGTCGTCGTCCCGTCCGCCCGTCCCGTCGCTGACGGGGTGGCCGGGGTCGGAGATCATGGCCGACCCGATCACAGCGCGTGTGCTGTTCTCGGTGTGGTCGGGTGATCCTGCGGTGGTGGTGCCGTCCCCTCCCGGTGCGGGCAAGACCCGCTTGGTTGCATTACTGGCTGCGGCATTGGCGCACCGGGCGGATCTGCGCGTAGGGATCGCGGCGCAGACCCGCGAACAGGCGGTGGAGATTGCACGCCGGTTGGGAACACTCACCGACCGCGCCGCCTTGATGTGGAAAGCGAAAGCACCGGCACCGGACAGCGGCGACACACCGGTGGTCTCGGGACAGAAAGTGCGCTGGCAGGGCGACGTCGGTGCAATTCTGATCGGCACGACGGCGCGATGGTTGTTCTCGGACCCGGACCGAGTCGGTGCGGACGTGTTGATCGTGGACGAGTCGTGGCAATGCACCTACGCCGATCTGGGAGCGCTGGGAGCCATGGCGAAACAGGTGGTGTGCGTCGGTGATCCCGGACAGATCGACCCGGTGGTGACCGGCGATGTATCTCGTTGGGAGGGAAGCGAAACCGCACCCGATCTACCCGCCCCGATTGCACTGTTGGCTGCGCACGGCGACGTGGTGGGGATGGTGCGGTTGGCGCACACCTGGCGACTCGGACCCGACACCACAGCACTGATCGCGCCACTGTTCTACCCCGATCTGCCGTTCACCTCGAAGCGGCCCCCGGAACACCTCACCGATTCGAGCGGAGCCGTGTGGCCCGAATTGGCGCACCGCCCGATCACAGCCTGCGGAGGCCCGTCCGATCCGGCCCTGGTGACCGCATGCGCCGCGCGGGCGGCGGAACTACTGGCAGCGGATCTGGTCACCACCACAGGTAGGCGGCCAATGACGGCCGCCGACGTGGCCGTGGTGGTCCCGCACGTGACTCAGGCTGCGGCAATCCGTGCCCTACTGAGCGAGTACCCCGGCGTACTGGTCGGCACCGCCAACTCGCTGCAAGGCCTCGAGCGTCCTGCCGTCGTGGTGCTGCACCCGTTGGCGGGATACCGGACCGCCGAACCTTTCAACCTCGATGCGGGCCGCGCCTGCGTGATGCTCTCGCGTCACCGCGCCCACATGTCCGTCGTCATCGATGACACGACCGCGAGCGTCCTTGCACATGGTGCGCCGTCGCCCGCGCTCGAGGTCCAGACCGGCCTGTTGGCCGCGCTGCACAGCACCCCCGCTGTGTAGTTCAACCGAAAAAGAAAGGGACTTGGGCAATGTCCGAAACAACGAAGATCGAATGCCGTGCACGCGTCTGGGAAGGAATAGACACATTCGATGCAGTCGCGGCATCGACAGCAGGCGGCAGCAAGCGCGATGACTTCCGCTACGAGCAAGACCCCGAGTCGCAGATCCACGACAACGGCGTCCGCGCTGTGCGGGCAGCAGACGGAATGATCGCGTATGCCCGCCGCTGCGGAACCGGCACCGAAGAATTGCCCACCGTGTTCGCGGACTTCCTCTCCGATGCACATCACCTGGCCGACGCGTTGGGCGTCGATTGGGATGAGGCCACACGCAATGGGGAGGGGCATTACACCGCCGAGTTGTACGGCACCGAGTAATCGGGGCACTGACGGCCCGGCAGTCCACGGACGTTCGGCCGGCAGTCCACGGACGTTCGGCCGGCAGTCCACGGCACCGGGAGTGTCAGGGGCGGAGGCTGAGGGAAGATGAACGGAATGGCCGGTACCGGTTTACATCCCAATTCGGTATCATGATGATTATGAGCACGCAGATCGCGGTACGGCTACCCGAGGACATCGTGGTGTTTCTCGACAGTGAGGTCAGTGGTGGGCGCGCGAAAAGCCGTGCTCAAGTTGTGCTTCGAGCGTTGGAGCGTGAGCAGCGTCGACAGCTTGCAGCCCGAGACGTGGAGATCTTGTCTGATGGTCTCGGAACCGGTAGCGATGTGAATATCGCCGCCGCGCACGGGAAGAAGAACTGAGTGCGGCCAATCCATGACGCCCACCTCGAAACGCTCTGTCCGGTCTTGGTTCTGACGAGGGAGCTGGTTCGGCCTCATCTGGGGACGGTCACTGTTGCTCCCGTTCGTGCGGAGGGGCGGGGGTTATCGACCGAGCTGAGTTTGGGCGAAGACAACGGTGTCGAGGACGGATCGGTTGTCGACTGCGACGGGGTGACGACCATCCCGGTGTCGGCACTCGGGGTGAATCGAGGATTTCTCTTGCCTGCTCAGGAAGTGTTGTTGACCAGGGCATTGCGATCAGCATTTGATCTCGAGTCATTAGGACGCCAGTAGCGGGGATGGGGCAGCGATGGTGGTGAGGAAGTGGGAGCAGATTCCCCTGTTCGACCTCGATCCTTCTCCGGTGCCCGGAGTTCATGGGGATGGTTCTGAGGTCGATTCTGAACCAGCGCTCTTCGATCTCGACGACGCCGCGGCGCCGGATCCCGATGCTGACGTGATGGATGCCCGTGCGCCGATTGCGGAGGATCGTGTCGCCGCGGAACCAGAGGTCGAACCAGTGGCAGGCGAAAGCGCCCCCATAGCGTGGCAAGGTACGGACTCGTCACCGTCTTCGGATTACAGCACGGAAACAGTTGTGCCCCAAGATAAGCCCATTGCTGACGTGGGACCGGAACCTCCCCCGGCGTCCGAACGGGGCGCAACCGAACCGGCCGCCCTTCCTCCCGCCGGCGAGGCAGCAGACGGCCACGCCGTCATTGTCACAGCAGCCGGCACCTACACACCGTCTGGCCATACACTCACCGGCCCAGTCGATTCCATCGAAAAACTTGACAAACTCATCAGATGGGCAACGCTCACCCCGCTGGGCGCGCCGGCACAGATCTGGATAGTGGGAATCGAAGCGTGCGAGATGCTCGGATGGATCATCGACCCGGGCAGTGAAGACGATGTCGACGACATGGAAGTCCTCCGTACCCGCGCTGCCGAAGAGCTCACCGCGATCCTCCACGCCACGCTGACCCCGATGCTGACCGCAGGATGGGAACTGCGCGGAGAACCCGGCCACGTCGTTCACCTCTCCCGCACCACCGGGAACTTCACATCCATGGTCGACATTTTCATCGAACCCTACGTGTGGACCTACTGGAACAAGGACTTCGGATGGGGCAATCGCGTGGGGGACATGGGGATCCTCGGGTCACCGGCCGCCGGAACCTACCTCCCCGACGACGACCTCCCCGCTGCCCGCGAACTGGGACGCCGACTCGCCTGGTGCGCACAACACCTCGGCGTGCTACCCGGGCCCACCCCCGCACGCACCGGCGCCGCCATCGTCGACAAGATCAAACGCGACCGCACCCGCAGCGGTAAAGGAATCGTCGTCACTGTCGGTGGACCGGTCCCACCGTTGGACGGCGAACCCCGCGGAGATCTCGAACCTGCCCTCGGATGGACCCGCATCCCGGACCTCGAAGAACTTTCCGATGCAACACAACTGGTATCGATAGACCAACGAGCTGCGTACCTCGCTTCGGCTGGCATGCTCGAATTCGGCTACGGAAAACCTCGACATCTTCGCGGCGAGGACGCGCTCGATGCTGCGCGGCAATCGAAAACCCCGTTCGGACTCTGGCGTGTAACCCTCCCACCGGGTGACATGCTGGCGCTCCCACCCGCTCTACCGTTGCCTCACCCACACATGCTCGCCGACCAACCTGTGCAGACCTGGATCACCACCGTCAGCCTCGATGCACTTCAAACGTCCATCGCCGATGGCGGAATCGGCGCAGAACTCGACGACCTCGACATCGCAGAAGCGTGGGTCTACCCCGAACAGGGTCGAGCCCTCGACAAGTGGGCGAAAATCTTGAGAGAGGCCCGCAAAGTTGCCGTTGACACCGGCGACACAGCAATGAAACGGTTCATCGGCGCCTGCTACAAGGGTTATATCGGCCGAATGGTCAACCCCGACATGTGGACCGCCAAACAAATGCAACACCATCATCAGCCGCTCTGGCGAGCAGCGATCATCGCACACTGCCGCTGGCGAGGCCGCCGCGTCGCGATGCGCATCGCGCGCGAAACCGGGCGTTGGCCACTGCGCACCGTCACCGACTCCTGGGTCTACCCCCTGCCCCTGGGCATCGACATCGCAGACGAGAGTGACGCACTCGGGAAAATGACTCTGGAAAAGAGCGCCCCGCTCACCGAAAACATAACCGTCATGCTGACCGACGCCCGCGACACCCACGAGATCAACCTCGCACTCAAAGCTGCGTTCACCGACGAAGATGAAGGAAACATATAGTGGCCCTGCATCTTCCGAAACCGCGATCTACCAAACCCGCACAGAAGACCGTCGGTTTGGACGGACTCAACGTATCTGTCTCGACAGCAGCGACCAGTGGTGTCGAAAAATCGAAATCGGTCAAAAGTGGGGGATTGGCCGGACTCACCAGCAAAGTCTCCGTACGTCAGATCCGTACCGAAATCGGTAAAGAAGGCCTACGGCAAGCAGCTGTCGACGCCGGGAGAAAGCCCCCATCTGACCGAACACTGCGCCGCTGGGCGCAGCAAGGACGAATCCCGCACCCCGACGTCACCGAACGTGCACAACGGCGAGCCGCCATCGAACGCCTCGGTGGAATCGACGCTGTCGCAAAGAAAATCGGTCGTTCACGATCAGCGGTCTCTCGCTACCGTTCCGGCGAAACGAACGAGCTGCGCGCTGACGCGAAAAAGAAACTCAAGAACGTCAAAGCGCACGACGTCATGGACCGCGCCGGCGTCCTACGACCCGACGGGCAACCCAAAAAGGCCACCATCCGAGTCCGCGGGGGAGTGTCCGTCCGCAACGGTTCCGAAGAAGGTTACGACTATCGAGTGCGTACCCTCGATTTCGCGAACTCCGACAGCCCCTTCAGTCTCGACGAAACACGAGAACTCGCCATGGCTTTGGCCAACGACGATCATGCCCGGGTGGTTGCCATCCTCGAACGTCACGCCACGATGGATTACCCTGAAAACAAGGGATTCGACCAGTACGGCGACACTTTCGGATTTCACTTCGATTCCATCGAATCCGTCCACATCGACTGGACATAGAACTGCCCTGCTCCTCGACGCACCGGGCGGGACCAGGCATCGCGTTCGCAGACCCTCGTGCGAAACACCGGTAGCGATCTCGGCACCAGAGGATATGTCGGCCAGGTTCGAAAATCGAATGGCGCCTCTCAGCCGGAGTTGTCAGGTTTGACGGGCAGTTGGGAGTCGAGTTCGGAGACAGTGGCTTCCACAGCTGCCGCGATCTCGTCGTCGGTAGGGACGAGATCGCGAACCTGGGAGGGGAGAGTCTCATAGGTGTAGTCGGCTACGGCGAGGGGTGCAGTTGTCCCGGCAAGTGAATACCGGACGACGTTGTCGTTGCGGCCGGCGCAGAGCAAGATTCCCACAGTCGGGGCGTGGATGTCCTTGTTGCGGAGGTTGTCGTCGATCCACGAAACATAGAAGCCGAGCTTCCCGACATACTCCGGCTCAAACCTGCCTACCTTCAACTCGACGACGACGAACCTCGCTTGCACCCAGTTGAAGAACAGCAAGTCGATATAGAAATCCTGATCACCGACCTCGAAATGGTATTGGCGTCCAACAAAGGCGAACCCGTGTCCCAGTTCGAGGAGGAACTGCTCCAGCCGACGCATCAGCGCGGACTCCAGCTCCCGCTCCGCGACACGTTCGGTGATGTCGAGAAAATCGAAGACGTACGGGTCACGCACCAACTGTCGGTAACACCGCTCGCATCATCCGCGAGATCACTTAGACGAATACAGCCAGCATGAACCGTTGCGCCTGCCCGGCTGAAGCGATTCTCTTCACCCGGCGCTCCCATTGTCGCATTGGCTGACGCGAGTTCTCGGCCCGATTGCTGAAAATACTTCGACCGGCGATGCTCGGCAGAGGTCAGCATCTCGCGGTACGCCACTTTGTAGCTGGCCAGCTTGGCGGTCACGAGCACCGTCGGCACGTACCGCAGACCCTTGAGTACCTTGCGGAAGAACCGCTTGGCAGCAGTGGCGTTTCGACCCGACTGGACGATAGCGTCGCTATCAGGCCGTCCTGATCGACCCCGCGCCACAAATACTTCTGCTCGCCGTTGATTCGAGGTGAACACTTCATCGAGGTACCACTTGTTGCCCGGGCGGGGCCTTCGGAGACGCAGCTCATTGGCATAGGACCGGCCGAACATCGCGCACCACTGCCGGATCGTCTGGTGGGAGACCACGACGCCGCGCTCGAACATCAGTTCCTCCACATCACGCAGGCTCAACGTGAAGCGGTAATACAGTCACACGGCGTGGCTGACGAATTCTGGGCTGTGATCACAGTCACCCACCACCCCAGCGGTCACCAGCACAGCCAAGGTGACGATGCTCGCAGCAATGTGCAGCTGATGCCCAATTGCCGCTGGAATGGTGACTGGCATGCAGTTCTATTCCCGATCTTGCAGTGATACGGCAGGAAGCTAAGCGGGAGAATGTCATTCCGCGGAAGCCGCGAGAGGCAAGCCAAGCGGGACAAGCTCGCCGAACGGATTGCACGTCGGCAGCGTGCGTATGAGAGGCCTACTGCGGGTATGGCATTCACGGATATCGCCAAGAGTTCGGGGTGCCCACTCCGACGGCGTCGGCTCTGTACGCGAATATCTTGCAGATGCAGAGAACCCTCCGTGAGGTCAATCGAGAGTATCTGGATGAATGTGTCAACCCGCTATTCATCCGAGCGGCACGCTCATGCGGTTCCCATAGGGTGCGTGGCGCTGATGCCTGTTGAAGGGGCTTGACGACTCGCTCGTTGCGATTTCGGGTCGGGTTGGTTGGTTCGGATGAGTTTGTGTTACTTGAGCTGGGCAAGTTGATTGAGGACTACTTCGGGTACTGCGGTGGCGGGGATCTGAGTGATGTGAAAGTCGCAGGGAGGAAGTGTTGTTTGTTCTCCGCGCCAGTAGTTCTCGGGGAGGACACTTCCGCGGATGGTCTGCTGATGGAGGGTTACCCCATGGGAGTCGCGCATGCCGACGATAAGTCGGTAGTGCGCGGTGATGTTGGTGATCGGGGTGTAGGCGTCGTACCCGACCGGTGTGGTTGGTGCGGAGGGGTCTATCGGTCGGTCGTCGAGGAGTATCGCGGCGAATGGGAGTGCTGCGAAGCCGCGGAGCCAATCGGCGACGTACATTGACGAGTTTTCCGCGTCGTCGGCGTCGAGGCTGTCAATGTCGGAAGAACCCGAATAGTGGTGTGTGGCTCGTAGCCACTGCATGGGGGAGGGGATCTGTAGGACTACTGGTCCTGACGCCATTGCTGTCAGTGTTTGCGCAAGATCGATGACGCTACGGGTGAGGCCCTTGTCCGCGAGCATGGTACGCAGGGCATATCCGGTTCGTTTCTTCTGAGACATTGAATCCCGCAGGGCGGGGTTCTGTTCGAGGTGATGGGTGTAGAAGTGGTTCAGGTCGAGGATGGCCAGGTCGGGTTTGAGTAGACCTTGTGCTTGGTTGAAGAAGCGGGCGTAGCTGGTGGGGTCGTCCCAGGGGGCGGGCCGGTTGCGCAGAAACACCGATTGGGCGTACGCGTGGTGATCGAGTAGGAGGGCTGTGGCGCGGCCCGAGGGTGGTGAGGCGATTGCGGTGAGAAGGCTGGTGGTCATGATGGTCTTCCTCGAGAGATTGGTGCGATACCGCGCGGTGATGCTCACACCGACGTGATGTTGGGTCAGCGGAGCATCACCGCGCGAAATCGGCAGGGTCAGGACTTGTGCTGGACTTTCTCGCCGCACTTGGTCTCGAGCTCGCGTACCCGCTTGCTCAGCTCCTCGATCTTGAGCACGCGACGGTCCGGAATCATGATGAGGGGTAGATCCTCGAGCCGCGCGGTTACCCGCTCCGGCGCACTCTTGCCCCAGTGCGTGGCAACCAGTTGGTCGTTGTCATCGCCCCAGGAACCGAAGTACAGCAACTCTTTCGGAGGTTCGGGCTTGACGAATTCGGCTACGAATTCCTTGTACGGCTTGCCTCGCTTCAAGCGGTCCTGGCGCATTTGTGCGCGTAGCGCTGTGGTTTCTTCTTCGCGGACGACGAATGTGTCGGGTTCGTAGACGACGCCGTACAGTTCGCCGGCCACCTTGTCCGAGATCCGCGCGAGCTGCAGGTCAGCCATGACCAGTTCTGGATCTCGCTCGAGGATGTCCCCGTATCCGCCGCCGGAGCCTTGGCTGATCATGTACAGCTCGCCTTCCTTGGCGACATCGAACTGCAACCCCATGTGGCCGGTCAGGTATTTGCCGCCCTCGTAGGGCTGTTCGTTCATCACCCGTTCGATCGACAAGTCGAACTGTGATGGGTCCTTGCGGATGATGTCGTAGATATTGATGTTCTTGACCATCGACAACGGATAGGTGGGGCATCCGTAGCCACCGAACATTCCGCTCACCGACGAAAACTTCGAGCCGGAAGTGACGGTCATGAATCCCCAGCTGGGGGTGCCGCGTGAAGCGACAATCATTTCGTAGCCCATGCCGCCGCGGTACTTTCCGAAGCCCTGATTGTCTGTGACCAGTCGCTTACTGACCAGTTGCAGGAACGGGACTTCTTCTTCCATGACTTCTTGCTCGGCGATGTCGGCCATTGCACAGAACATTGGTGCTACGCCGTCTTCGCCGTCTCGGAATGCCTTGGCGCCGCCGCCCATTCCGTTCAGATCGGCACAGAGGTTGCCGACCTGCTCACTGTGCTGCGTGGTTCCGCCCCACAGGAAGTCGTTGATCTGGTTGAACCAGGGGGCGATCACGTTCGAGTACTTGGTGGGGGAGGAGAACTGAAGTTTCGCGTACGCGGTCTGTAGGGCAGAGAATCCGCGGAACGAGGCTTGGAGCGACTGTCCGACGGGTGCGTCGTATCCGGCGTCGGCCCAGGTGTGTTCCTCGGAAATGACCTCGATGGGGGAGAGGGCGCCGGTGCTGCGGGGGAGGTCCGGCCACCAGTACGACAGAATCGCTTGCGTCATGAACGATTTGGTCGAGCCGAGGGGGGAGTTGATCGCCCGGTTGAGGATCTCCGGCCCGGTACCCGTCAGGTCGACGGTCATCGTGTCACCCTTGATGGTGATCTTGCAGGCGAACTTGATCAGAATGTTTTCTTTGAGGGTCGAATCGACGAACTGGTTGAAGGTGACGGTGCCGTCCGGAAGATCCGAAATGCGGCGCCGTACCTCGGCTTCCACGTTCTCGACGGTGGTGCGAAGAGTAGAGACGAATGCTTCTTCACCGACTTCGTCGATGAGGCGGTCGACGGTGTCCATCACTCTGCTGACGGCGCCCATCTTGACCTTGATGTCGGCGAGCATCAGTTTGGGGTCACGTGTCGAGTGCTGGAGGAAGGTCAACAGATCGCGGCGCAGTCGCCCGCCTTCGACGATCTTGATCGGCGATGCGCGCAGCCCGTCGTCGAAGGGCGTTTCGGAGCCTGACGGCATGCCGCCGGGTTCGCAGGCACCGTTTTCACCTTCGTGGATGGTGGCCCCTACCCAGGCGATGATCCGGTCGTCTCGCATGACGGGTACCAGCATCGATTGGTCGGTGTTGTGCACCATGCCGAACCGGGAATCGTTGTGGAAGAAGCCGTCTCCGGGCCGGATCCCGACTGTCGGTTCGTCTTTCCAGTTCTTCATGATGTAGCGAATCGGGTGGTGCAACACTGCGGAGAAGGCGATGACGCCGCGGTTGGAAAGGTAGCTGACATCGCCTTCGGCTGTGTAGACGGCGACGGAGAGGTCAGCCCATTTTGCGCCGGGTGCCGCGCCCATGCTTTCGCACATCTCGAAGGCCTCGTCCAGTGCGCCTGCGAGGCGTTTGCGGATGCGGTCGGCTTCGATCGGATCGGTATCCGATGTCATGCAATAGCTTTCGTGCGCTGTGCGCGGCGCGATCTGGTGATGACGCATGATGTCGGGGTCGGGTCCGAGGAAGAGGGTGGTCTCGTCCATGAACTTGTCGACCCACTGCTGCTCTTGCTCGCTGAGTTGCTGGGTCCCGTCGCGGTCTGCGGATGGCCCGGTGCCGTTGTCTAAAATCGTCATGATGTTTTCAGGCTCCTTAGTAAGAACTGTGGTTTGATTCGACTGCTCGTCAGTCTTTGAGGAGCCAGACGGCGCCTTGCACTGTCGGCTCGAGTCGCCAGCCCGGTTCGACCAGGTAAGTGGTGCTTTCTGTCGTCACGATGGCGGGGCCGGCGATCACGTACGCGTGGTGGAGGGCGTTCTCGTCGTAGACCGGGGTCTGGACAGGTTCGCTGATGTCGGTGAAATGCACTTTGCGGGTGGTCACAGGTGCCGGGGTTGCGCGGTCACCGCCGGCGTCGATGGAATCGAATTTGACGACGTCGCCGTCGATGTAGGAGGCGACGCGCAAGGTCTGTACGCGGACACCGGCTTCGGGGGCCTGGGTGCCTTCGCCGTACCGTTGGCCGAAGATTTCGGCGAACGTTTTGATCAGGTACAGCACATCGGCGACACCGTTGACTCGGTTGATGTCGAAAGAGACTGCGGTGGTGACCAACTGGTTGCCGTAACGCATGTCCATCTCGAGTCGGTACTTGACGTCGCTGCGGTTGTAGCCCTGACGGACCAGGTCCTCGGCGCCCTTGGCTTCAAGCTCGCCGATGTAGGTGTTGAGCTGTTCGTACTGGTCGTAGATGGTTCGCTCGCGAGGTTCGTAGAGCACGATGTACGCGCTCCGTTCGTGGATGTGGAGGGGCTTCATGTTGCCCGCGCCCAGGGCGGAGAAAACTGATGCGAACGGGGGGAAGAGGATCTTGCTGATTCCGGCCTTGGATGCGATCCCGCAGGCGTGCAGCGGGCCGTTGCCGCCGTACGCGAGCATGGTGTAGTCCTCGACGAGACCGCCACGCGAGCGCAATTCCTTCTCGATGCCGATGGCCATCTGCTCGTCGACGGTGCGCTTGATGACCTTCGCAACGTCGACAGCGTCCATGTCGAGCTCGTCGGAGAGATTTTCGTCGATCGCATAGGTAGAGCGCTTCTTGTTGAGCGCGATGTAGCCGTTGGCGTAATTCTCGGGGTCGAGGTATCCGAGCACCAAATCGGCGTCAGTGACCGTCACCTGCAAACCGCCGCGGTCGTAGCAGGCGGGGCCGGGGTCCGAACCTGCCGATTCGGGGCCGATCTGCACCGAATTGTGGATCCTGTCGAAAGAAGCGATCGAGCCGCCGCCGGCGCCGAGGGTGTTGAGATGGATCATCGGGACCGACACCAGCCAGCGGCCGATGGTCGGCTGGAAATCGTAGTGCCGAACTCCGCCTTCGGGGACCAGGCCGATGTCGAACGATGTTCCTCCCATGTCCATCGATACGACGTCACCGATTCCGGTGGTTTCCGCCAAGTGTTGTGCCCCACCGACTCCGGCGATCGGGCCTGAGTGGATAGTCTGGAGCGCATCGGTCGAGTTCGGCTGGGCCATGCCGCCGGAATTGTGAATGACCAGCATCGGCTTCTCGTACCCGGAGTCACGCAGATTGCTCGACAGTTGGTTGAGCGCGTGGAACATCGTCTCGTGGAGGAAGGCGTCGACAATCGTCGATGTTGCTCGCACGTATTCGCCTTTTCGGCCCGATACCTGACTGCTGAGCAGAACGGGGATCGCGCCGAGCTGGTGCGTGGGGTATTCATCAAGGATGATTTCGAGGATCTGTTGCTCGTGGGCGGAGTTCTCGGTGGCGTTGGTCAGCGCCACGACGATGGCTTCGGCGCCGTTGTCCACCAACTCGCGAACCTGCTGACGAACATCGTCGACCATCAGTGGAACGAGGATCTCGCCGACAGCGTCGACCCGTTCCTTGACGGATCGAACCAGGTGACGCGGCACTAGAGGATCCGGTCGTTGGGCGTCTGCCATGTCACCTTGTTTGATGCCGTCGAGGCCCTCGCCGTAGCCGCGGCCACGGGAGAGGTGGATCGTGTCTTCGAATCCGTGTGTCACCAGAGCGGCAACCTTGGGGCCTTTGCCTTCGATGAGTGCGTTGGTGCCGAGGGTGGTGGCGTAGCGGACCGAGTCGACCTCGCGTAGAGCGTCACTGCGGCTGACGCCGGCGCGTGAGCATGCCAAATCGAGTGCTTCGTTGAAGCCGAGGGCCAGGTTGTGGTGGGTGGTCAACGCCTTCGCTTCGACGTAAATGTCGTCCCAGACAAAGAAGCAGTCGCTGAATGTTCCACCGATGTCAACAGAAATGCGTTTCATGAAAGTCTCCTTCGATCCGGGGTCAGCGCTGAGCGTGTGAATGGGAGTGCGAATGCGAAGTGCGAGGTTCGGAGATGGCGTTCTCGCCGGGCCCGTAGTTGATCAGTGTTTCCGGATCGCCGTCGCGGTCGGCCCACTGCTTCTTGAGTGCGTCGATGTCCCAGATCATGTCGACGGTCGGTGGGTGTCCGGGTGGGGTGTATTCGGTTTCGATCTGCGTACCGCACCCCGGGCAATAGAATTCGAGGATGCGGCAGAACAACGGATCCGGGGCGAAGGTGTACTCGTATTTCTCCGGATCGAGAATTGAGGGGTGAATCTCGCGGGGTCTCGGTCGTAGACCAGAGTGCCTTCTTTGTAGTTCCCCCGAGCATTGCCCAGGTCGTGCTGGCAGACCCGGCAGAGCCACCGCTCGGAGTCGAGATCGATCGCAAGATATTCGGTCATGGGGATACGCATGATGTTCGTTACCTTCGTGTCGAGAAATGTCGATGTGATCGTTCGGGCGGTACCGCCGGGCCCGATTACACGGTGTCGGTCAGGATGAGGTCACCGGAATTGGAGACCTCCAGGTTCCAGCCGGTCGGGACTTGAGCTGTGAAAAACTGCCCCTCGACAATGGCCGGACCGGATGCGACCGCACCTGCGATCTGCTGATCGAGTAGATAGACAGGTAGTTCCTCGACCAGCGTGGGGGAGGTGCGGACCGATCTCGCCAGCGTCGACACCGCCGGCGTCTTCTTCTTGGGAGACCCGCCCTTGACAACCGAATGGGGGAGTTCCCGTGTCACTTTCAGTGCGAGGATGGTCGTGTTTCCCGCGGTAGAACTGACATCGAGATCATGCTCGAACTGGGTGCGCGCCGCCATCCCATCCGCGTCCTCGACTACAGAGGTCCACTCCAACGAGCACTCTGCGGTGTCGTATCCTTCTTGGAACATGTCTCGTGTTGCGCGGGAACGTAATTCGTTTCTCGCTGCGTCGATTTGCTCAGGGGTGCAGTCGGTGATGTTGGTTTCGTAGGACTGGGAGATGTCGGAGAAACTGATACCGTACGCGGAGAACACCGCGGCCAGTCTCGGGACGAGTACCCGGCGCACTCCGGCGATTCGTGCGGCATCACACGCACTCATCGGGCCGCCGCCGCCGAACGCGGCCACAGTTGTCGTCTCAGCGCTTTCGACGGAAGAGGCGAACGATTCCGATACCTTCGCCGCATAGGCCGATGCCATCTCGAGCAGGGCTTCTTCGACAGTGAGCCCCAGAGGCTCGGCGATGCTCTCAGTGATCACGGCGCGGGATCGTTCGGCGTCGAGAAACATTTCACCGTCGAGGTAGGTGTCGGGATCGAGAACACCCAAGAGCAAATTGACGTCGGTGATGGTGGCCTTCTTGCCGCCGAAACCGAAGCATGCGGGTCCGGGGGACGCGCCGACGCTTTCCGGGCTGACTACGATCCGGCCGTTCTCTACCGCAATGATGGAACTGCCCCCGACTCCTGTGGAGTGAACGTCACTGAGCTCGTACGAGACAGGAACACCGGCGATATGACCCCGGCGTTCGGTGGCGATGGCATAGTTCTTCACCGTCCCTACATCGGTGGTAGTTCCGCCTACGTCGATCATGAGCACATGGGGAAGCTCGTACGCTTGGGCAAGTGCGCGTGTGCCTTCGAGCCCTCCGCGAGGTCCGGAAGAATAGGTCTTGAGTGCCACGGACTTCGCGACCCGCGAGGACGCCCCGTCATTGCGGTAGATGAGGAGCGGGTTCTTGATCTTGTAGGTGCGTAGGCGTCGTTCGGCGCTGTAGAGGAAGCGTTCTACGGTGGGGTGGAGGAACGAGTTGATGATGCCGGACCAGATTCGGCGTGATCGAAGTTCGTCGGAGGCGAATTCCCAGCTGAAGAGAACGGGGACTGACCCGAGGAGATGTCTCGGGAAGCTCTCGAGAATGATCCGTTTGAACAGCGCCTCACGGCCTTTGGTCTTCGCCGCGAGGATCAGCCGTTCCGCACCCGCTGTCGTCAACCTGTTGATCTCCGCGACCAATGTCGTGGTCAAGGCGTCGGCATCGAGCTCGTCCGAGACCACCGAGGTGCGGGGACCGACAAGGTCGTCTAAGAGTGATGCAGACTCTGCGTCGGTGCGCAAGGCTATAGTAAAAAGCCTGGAAGAGAATGATGGAAACAGAATGCGTACAGCAAAGAGCCTCGGAATTGCTCGATCATCGCTGTATCGAAAAATGAAAATCTATAAGATATGAAACGAAACACCTGTGGCATTAAGCCTGAATGCACCGATGTGCTGATTCAGTCGGTGCGACTTCTGTTGCGGGGCATAGTGCGGTTGTGGGCATAGATGATCACCCGATCGCATGTGTCGGAATGTGCGTTCGGTGACCGCGACATCGATGTGTTCCTCGTCGGTGAACACTGCCTCGCGTCGCGCTTTCTGCTTGACGTCGCGCGGGTCAGCAGCGCCCTTTTGATGGCGTACACCCGGGGTTGCCGGACCGGCCACGATGCCCGAGTGTGACCTGCTGGATCCGCTGCCGGCACACGGTGTGTCTCGGCGGCGAGGTGCACGACATGGAACGGGTCCATCACCCTCTTGGCCTGCGGTAATACGTCCTTCGCGGCGGAGTGGTAGCCTGTGAACTCGTCCATCGAGACGACCTTCACCCGGTCCCGAAACGCCTGATCACGATCACGGTCACGAAGCTCGGATTACCCTGCCCGCGAACGTGTTTCCGCTTGTGCTCGTCCGCACCCAAAGGCTCGCACCCTGTCGAGGTGACCGGACTGGTCGTAGACCACATGCCGGACCGTGGACAGAGCCGGGAAGTTTACCACGTCCCAACTCAACCCCAACGCTGCAGCCGCCGCCGAAACGGATGTCTTGTCGCAGGCGAGTCGTTCGAGGATTTAGCCGGTGGTGCGGCGACCACGGGGAGAGTGCGGGTGACGTGGTCGCGGAGCCGACCGGGCTGGCCGCACGTTGGGCAGGTCGGGTCGTGTTCGACGGGCCGGCAGTCGATGTGGGTGAGGTGTTCTGCGACGGCGGCGCCGGTGATAGTGACGCCGAGTTCGACGGTTCTGCAGATGGTGTCGGCGACAAGGTTAGTAGTCTGGTCCATGGGTCCTGTGATGTGTTCGGATTCGGGCTCGGAACCTTCCTCCTCGTATCCCAGGACCCTCTACATCTTTTGCCTCACTTGATCACCGGTGGATCGACTCATGCACTCCAGATCCGGAAGAGCCAGATTCTCTCGTGTGGTAACGGTGCATGGAGGACCTCTGTGTCAGGTATCGCCCCAGTGACAAAGGAAAGTCGGGCGGGGTGAGAATGGAGTAAGGCAATGAGCGCTCAAGAGAGCGGCGCGGCGACTCGAACGCGAAACAAGAACTACAACCTGATCCGCTTCGTCGAAGCGTCGTTGAGCAAAGCATTGTGTATGCAGACCTCCATCGAGGATACCGAGCGTGACGGGTACCCTTAAGTGGCAGGTCTGTTCCGCAAAGCTCAAAGCGAGGCCGCCCCGAGTAGAAGTTGCTTCTCGACAGGCTCGCTCTGTCGGTCACGTGAGGTTCGTTCATTATCGGTTCGTCTGGGTCGAAGGGCGTCGTGGGAAGATCTCCTTGATGGGCGCGCGCGGCCTCGTCGCCGGTATCGATATCGTTCGTCCCAACGACACTTACCCAAAAGAATTTCAGAATGAGGAAGACCACGCCGAGTAGTTGCGGTGATACCTCACCGATAGCTCCCTGCCACGGACCCGGTACGCGAGCACCAGTTGGTCCATCTACCTCAGAGCGAGAGAAGGCGCTTCATAGCGCATTCGATCGGTGCGGGTGAGCCTGGCTGTACTTCAGGGGATCTTTCGATCTCCTGAACCTGCCACCGTGGCCGGGCCTAAACGCGGCGCAAATCTGTACGGGTTGCTCTTGTTTAACCCTCTGGGGCGGCCATGATCGTGGGTTTGTCAGGCGCGGGCACGGGTGCCTACTGTTCTTGTCCGTCCAGTTCCGGGTTCGCTTCGAGTGGTTCGAAGTATCGGGGGTTGGGGTTGGTGAGGGCTCTGACGATGTCGCCGTATCCGAGAACGCGGGCAGGCGGTCCTTGGTAGATCATTTCCTCTGTTCCGATGTAGCGAAAGCGCATGACGGGCTCCTGCAGGTGAAGTGTTCGGGATGATCTGGCGGGGTGACTGCGATACGGTCCGGAGTCTGTCGAGTTGTGCGGTGTCGGAACGAACTTCGGTGTAATACCCTGCGCAGGGTCACGGCTTTTCGTGCGGCCACTACTGCGGGTCGAGGTGGTGCTGTTCCGTGGCGGTGCACCGGTGGTCGGGTTCTCATCGCTGGAGCCTGGTGTGAAGCGCGGAGACCGTGATAGCTGCTCCGACGTGCTCGGAGACCGTTCGCACGAGGGTGCGATCGGTGATGTCCGGTAGGAAGCGGTGCGCGGCGGTGCGCGAGTGCAGAGCGCGTGCCGATGCGGCGATCAGATTCGGGGTCATCATGGTGATGCGGTGACCGCAGCCTGCACTGAGCAGGCCCGCGAGCGGCAACGACGAGTATTCGAAGGGATCTGCTGGCGGGCGAATGCACCGAAGAGGTGAGATCGATTTCTCGGTGGTGGACAAGTCGATCAACACATCGCACTGTTCGATGATCCGGCGGGTGTCCTCGCGTGTTGAGTTGGTGGTATCGATGTCGGTGACGGTGCCGATGCCGCACTGGGTCAGCACATCTTCGAGTAGTGGCGCGTGCCGGGACTGCGAAATGTAGACAGTCGCCATCCACGGCCACACGCCTTGCCTGTCGAGGGCGGTCAGCGTCAGGGCCGCGAGTGACGCGGTCATGGTCTCGTTGTCCGCGATGACGAGGGGGCCGTGATGTGCAGCCACTTCGTGCTGAACGATCGCGGTCCCGTAGGGCGGCAGTCCGATCAGGAATACGGTCTCGACGTGATCCGGGAGCGCGAGAATGGTTTCGACCAACCGCGGAACGTCGTTGAACGAGAGTGCGGTGTGCTCCGCGCGTAGTGCGGTGCGGTAGCGGATGAGCGCGGCGTATCCCTCACCCCAGGTCCTGCGGTTGCGGTGCAATCTACGCAGGAGACTCCACATCGGATCTGTCGTGATCACAACAACTTTCCCGCCGGCCGGCAGCATCGGATTCGTGGCGTGTTGTCGGTTGGGTGCGTCGAGGTCGGGGTGATCAGCGGTCATGTTGTCCTGAGGTGGTGTGTTCTCGCCGCGTGCGGACAGTCGCTCGCTGCGGCAGGGAAGGTGCCGGTCCGTCATGGCTGCTGCGGCAAGGGCCGGCCGTGGAGGAAAGCGATCAACAGAGCGTTGACCTCCTCGGGTCGCTCGAGGTAGCCGAAGTGACCGCACTGGGCGATTTGTTCGTATCGGGCACCGGGGATGGCTGCGGCGACTTCGATGCCCTGCGCCGGCGGGGTCAAGCGGTCGTCACCGAATCCGATGACGGGGGTCGGTGCTTGGATCGCGGCGAGATCGGTCAGTCGATTGTGGGATCGATCCATCGCGGTCTGGGCGCGGACACCGGCAGAGGTGGTGGTGGGGGCGGAGTATTCGAAGATGTCGAGCCATTCCTGGGCCTTCTGCGGATCGGCGAGGGTGTGCGGGGAGAGGTTCAGCACCGCGCTGATGGCCGCGGTGTAGGAAGGGGGCAAGTCGATCCCTGCCTGGTGGAGGGCCTTTTGTCCGCGGTTGAGGGCGGCTTCGACGGGGTGTGGTCGGCCGGTGGCGGCGAGCATGATCGCTTTGGCGAGCAGTTCGGGGCGGGTGATCGCCAGCTCTTGTACTACTCGTGAGCCCAGTGATGTGCCGATCACGTGGGCGGGTCCGCCGAGATGTTCGATCAGTGCCGCTGCGTCGGCGGCGAGGTCGGCGATGCTCATCCCGTCGATTCCGGCCATGCTCGAGATTCCGCGGTTGTCCATCGTGACGACTTCGAAGCCGGCTTTCACCAGTGCAGGAACCTGGTAGGTGTTCCATACTCGGCCGGGGCTGCCGGCTCCCATGATCAGCAGTACACGCGGGCCGGAGCCGGTGACGACGTAGTTGACGGGAACATGGTTGAGGGTGACGGTCGGCATGGGTCCTGTTTTCGTGAGGTGGGTCAAGGGCGAGCGAAGACGAGAGCGGTGTTGTGTCCTCCGAAGCCGAAGGAATTGTTGACGGCATAGTCGACGGGGCCGATGCGCGGCGCTGTCGTGACCACGTCGAGGTCGATCCTCGGGTCGAGCGTGTCGAGGTTGAGTGTGGGGGGAATGACGCCGTCGCGGACGGCGAGGACGGTGAGAACCGCTTCGAGCGCTCCGACGGCTCCGACGGAGTGCCCGAGGGCAGATTTCGGGGCGTAGATCGCCGCGTGTGTGCCGACCGCTGTGGTGATGGCCTGTGCTTCGGCGATGTCGCCGGCCGGGGTGGCGGTGGCGTGGGCATTGACGTGGGTGATGTCGGCGGGTGTCAGCCCGGCTCGCTGAATGGCGTGGGTCATCGCGCGAGCGGCTCCGCGGCCGGTGGGGTCGGGAGCGACAAGATGGTAACCGTCGGAGGTGGTACCGCAGCCGAGCAGACGCGCATGGATCGTCGCACCGCGTGCGAGGGCATGCGTCTCGGTTTCGAGGACCATCAGCGCTCCGGCCTCGCCGAAGACGAAACCGTCCCGGTCCTTGTCGAACGGACGCGACGCACCGGCAGGGTCGGCATTGTTCGAGCTCAGCGCGCGCATCGTGGCGAAGCTGGCGATGGAAAACGAATCGATGCGGCCTTCGACTCCGCCGGCGACGACCATGTCGGCGTCACCCATCGCAATCATCCGGTAAGCCTGCGCGATGGCTTCCGCGCCTGACGAGCATGCCGACACCGGGGTCATCACCCCGCCGCGGGCGCCGAGTTCGAGGCCCACCGTCGCGGAGGGGCGGTTGGGCATGACCATCTGCACTGCGAAGGGGGACACTTTGCGGTAGCCGCCGGTTCTGAGCCGGTCGACCGCATCGATCAGGGTGTCGCCGCCTCCGAGTCCGGTGCCGATGACCACAGCCAGACGATCCCTGTCGACGTCGGGTGAGCCCGCGTCGATCCATGCCGTGCGAGCGAGTGTCAACGCGACCCGCGCCGGCCAACTCATCCGCCGGATCTCCACCCGGGTGAGGGCATCGTCCGGAGAGACCTTCAAGTGACCGCCGATACGGACCGGCAGGTCGAATTCCTCGACGAACGAATCGTCGAGAAGACCGATTCCGCTCTCTCCCGCGAGGAGCGCCCTCCATGTGCCGGCGACGTCCCCGGCGACCGATGTGGTCGCTGCGAGGCTGGTGACGACGACGTTGGGTGCGCGGCCGAGCCAGGAGCGTGCCTCGGTGGTGCTCACCTGTCGCTGCTCGGCGCGGCGAGTTCGAGCGCTGCCGCAGCTTCGAGGGTGTGGATGTAGTCCACGACGTCGCCGACCGTGCGCAGACCCATCAGATCCTCGTCGGGAATTTTCACGCTGTACTTGTCTTCGGTCTGTACCGCGATTTCCACCATGGACAGTGAGTCGATACCGAGATCGTCGACGAAGGACGTGCCGATACCGATTTCGGACGGTTCGATTCCGGTGACCTCTTCGACGATCTGTGCGAGCTCGGTGACGATGGTTTCCTGCGTGCTGGCCATCAATGACGTCCCTTCGAATGAACGGGTGGTGTTCGGCTTCTGGTGCTCTCGGACAGGTAGGGCTAAGCTCACGCCATCTTGCCATAATATCTAGTTAAGAAGATTAGCAAGTAGCTGTGGTCAGGGATGCTTGCGACTCTCGGTGACCAACTCGGTCGCATGGGTTTGGTGAGCTCCGAGGGAAGCCGGGCATCTCGCCGGCTGATGGATGAAGGAACACACAATGCGCGATGCAGTGATCGTCGAAGCCGTGCGAACCCCTTTGGGTCGCCGTAACGGAGTGCTCTCGACCATTCATCCGGCCGATTTGTCGGCCCAGATTCTGGTGGGGCTGGCCGATCGCACCGGCCTCGATCCCGCAGTCGTCGACGATGTCATCTGGGGATGCGTCAGTCAGGCCGGTGAGCAGACCGGTGATATCGGACGGACCGCCGTATTGGCGGCCGGGTGGCCGCACACCGTCACCGGGGTGACCATCGACCGGCAGTGCGGGTCATCACAGCAGGCGGTGCATTTCGCTGCCGCAGGGTTGATTGCAGGCCAGTACGACGTGGTGGTCGCCGGTGGCGTCGAATCCATGAGCAGGGTTCCGATGGGATCCTCGTCCGGCGGGATGAATCCCCTGGGAGATTGGTTCTTGGCGCGCTATCACGGCGTCGCCCCCTCGCAAGGGGTCGGTGCGGAAATGATCGCCGAGCAGTGGGGTCTGTCGCGCCGTCAATGTGACGCTTTCGCGCTCGTCTCGCATGCGAAAGCCGCGCACGCGCAAGACGACGGATGCTTCGACGACCAGATCCTGCCGATCGTGCTCGCCAACGGCACCAAGATCGCCCGCGACGAGGGGATCCGCCGCGGCGGAACGCCGGAAACCCTGGCCGGGATCAAGACCGCGTTCTCCGACACCGGGGTGGTGACGGCGGGAAACAGTTCCCAGATTTCCGACGGTTCGGCCGCACTGTTGATGATGACCAGCGAGAAGGCCACGCAGTTGGGGCTGACACCGATCGTTCGAGTCCATACTGCCGTCCTGGCGGGCGCCGATCCGGTGATCATGCTGACCGCACCGATTCCGGCCACGGAGAAAGCCTTGTGGCGCAGCGGTTTGACGTTGTCCGATATCGGAGTTTTCGAGGTCAACGAAGCCTTTGCCACGGTGCCCCTTGCCTGGCTGGCCGAAACAGGGGCAGACCCGAAGCGGCTCAATCCGCACGGCGGAGCGATCGCATTAGGGCATCCCCTCGGTGGTAGTGGTGCACGCTTGATGACGACGATGATCCATCACATGCGAAACACACGAACGCGTTACGGATTGCAGACCATGTGTGAGGGCGGTGGGCAAGCGAACGCCACCATCCTCGAACTTCTCTGATCCAGTCGTATCCACGGCGGTGATCCTCGCCGAGCCTCTCAAGCGAGGATCACCCGAGCCGTCCCGACGTTCAGTGGGGGTATGTGAGCGGTGAAACGGGATAGAGGAGAGAGGAATACGAACATCAGACACGTCATCCGTCGTACGGTATTCGTCACGATATCGACCGCGGCGTTGGCGGCGCCGGCGGTGAAATTTCCTCCTCTGGTCCTGGTCTACGTCATCAGCGGTTCGCTACTGTTCTTCTCGCGATACCTCGACGACGATACCGACGCGCGCTCACTCGACAAGCGTGATTCCGGAACGGGAAAAGACCGTACCGACCGGACAACCACGTTCGTCGCCGTGCGCGAAAATCTTCGAAGACAATCTGGCGCACACATTTCGTCGGTGAGTATCTGTGACGGCGAATCTCCCAGACCGGACTCGTATCGACACGACCCGATGTGCCAACGCACGGAATGCGGCGGGCTAGATGCCGGTGACGACAATGCCTATCGCCGCGACAGCGATCATCACAAACCCGAAACACGCGAGCACCCACCGCCGACAGCGCCGGTATGGCGATGCCGTGCAAGCCAGAGCAGCGTAGGGCGCGGCAACTGCGAGGCCCAGGACCGCGAGAACGGCGAAGACCACATGTACCCGGATCATGGACACGAGAATTCCTCACCGCGCCGTAGCCTCGCCTGGGTTGTCATGCTTTCTTGACGAACTCGGATTTCAGTTGCATCGACCCGATTCCGGCGATTTTGCATTCGATATTGTGGTTGTCGGCACCGTCGACCAGGCGTATGTTACGCACCTTGGTTCCAGCTTTTATTCCTGTCGGACTGCCTTTGACTTTCAAGTTCTTCACAACGGTGACCGCGTCCCCGTCGGAAAGCTCATTTCCGACGGAGTCGACAACGATGGACCGGTCGACAATCTGCGATCCCTGGTGAGATATCCATTCGTGAGCACATTCGGGGCACACGCAGTGCGCCCCCATCTCGTAACTGTATTCGCTGGAGCATTGTGGGCACGGCGGCAGTGCATTGTTCACGGGGGCCATCCTCTTCCTTGTTCGGCATACTGATTCTTCGATTCGTGACACGTCTCGCCGGGTTCACGGCGCTGAGGCAGAGTCGACGTGCCCGCCACCGGCCGCGATACACCGACGAAACCTTGCCCGGGTTCTGGTGACTCGTCGGCCGTGCACACGTGGACGCTTACGCCTTGGGGACGCGGATGATGAGTGCGTCGCCTTGTCCGCCGCCGCCGCAGAG
>NZ_JBJURM010000044.1:0-37839 GCF_046097995.1 Rhodococcus sp. 5A-K4 | reverse complement strand
ATTCACACGCATTGATTCTCTGATACCGAGTGGCTCACCAAACGGGGTCCTACCAACTCCATACTGGGTCGTCAATAATTGCAACTACAGTAAAATTGTTGGTGCCGGCAAGAAAATTGTTGGTGCCCGCAAGGCGATGATCGCTTCCTGGCGCTGGCAGACCTCACCCAAGAGCAGTGCGGCATCTTCACATCAGCCCAGGCCGCCAATTCGAGCGTAAATGTGCAACCCCACAAGCGGTGGGCAGACCGATTTATCCTCACCGCATCAGACGTGGCGTGGACCTGATCTGCTCCTCATGATCACTTCCGTGCACGGTCGACGCCGCAGACGCCCTGTGCGCACTGCGGGCCCACCAGACCCGTTGCGCGTTTTTCACCCACACGCTTGCGCCGCTGGACCGAACTCGACCGCCGGTGTTCACGCAATCGCGTTCGACAACGCGGCGTCGAAATGCGAGCGTCATGCGCTCGACGACCATGGCAGAGCTCAGTTGCACACTGTCTCTATGGCTATCACCGCCGCTCAAGGGCTCGCCAGTAACGGGATAGCCACGGAGAACGCAATTTCCGCGGCGCTCGACCGCCCCCAAACGAGGTGTTTCGCACGGCAAAACCGTTGTGTTGTTTTACTTTGTGAGTCATAATGTGAGACATGAATGTGAAGCGATTGCCCGTGACTCTCGATAGTGACGATCAGGCCGAGCTAGCCGTATTTTCCGATCCTGATCGTCTTGAATCGGGCATCTTGCGTGAGTGGGCGCAGCAGCATCACATCACCGTCCGTGACAATTCCGAGTCGGGAATTGTCCGTGCACTGCTGCGTGCAGGTGCGGAGTCACTTCGTGAGAAGGCGCTCGCGGCTGGCTATGCCGAGCTTGCGAAGGATCAGGCAGAGGGGCTGGGTGAGCAGCGAACGCGCCGTAATCGCTACGCCGAGCGTGTCGACCAGGCCTACGGCGAATGACGGCCGCGCTTCGCGGGCAGATCTACTGGTTCGACATGGGGCACGGCGAGAAGCCGTGGGTGGTGGTGTCCAACAATGTCCGGAATCGCAACTTGGACACAGTCCTCGCCGCCCGTGTGACCACCACACCGAAGCCCGGTGTTCCGACGGCCGTCCCTCTCGGGGCCGCGGATCCTCTCGTTGGTTCGATCCTGGCGGATGACCTCATCCAGCTCTTCGACGACGAGATCGCCGCGAGCAGGCCTGCGGGATCGCTCTCCCCCGCGACCGTGGTCAAACTGAACAAAGCTCTTGCGATCGCACTTGGGCTGCCCTGACGAACCGACCGAACGACTGTGACGTTGGTTTCGGGAGAGGTTCTTTCGCTAGGTTTTGCGCAGCCTGCCGGTGATTCGGTATCTCCGCGAGTTCGATCGGGTCTAGGTGCAGGGTCGAGGCAGAGGAGGGGCGGTTCATCAGCTGGCTGATGAACCGCCCCTCGTTTCCTTCTCTAGCTCAAGGCGAGCTCTCGTGGCTCTCGGCGACGAGTGAGTAATCCCTCGCCATGCGCTAGGCCGCCCCCGACTCAGCCGCCAGACGGTCGGATGAGTCCGAGTTCGGTTCCGTCAGCTCAGCCCACATCGGCTGGGCTTGAAACCAACCCGAGAAGTGCCCGCCGGTCTGCATACGGACCTTCAGCGCCGATTCACGGTCGATCGGTTTCGGGGTGCCGGCCGCCATCGCCAGCAATTGCGCCTGGCATGCGCGGTCCATCGATACGAACCACCACACCGCCTCGGCCACCGACTTGCCGACCGTGATCAGGCCGTGGTTCTGCAGGATCGCGGCCTTGTGATCGCCCAGTGACTCGGCGATCCGCTTGCCCTCCTCGACATCGTTGGCGACACCGCCGAATTCCGCGTACAGGCCGTGGTCTTCGAAAAACGCGCACGCGTCCGGGGTGAGCGGGTCCAGCGGGATCCCGAGCGTGGAGAAAGCCCTGCCGTGCAGCGCGTGCGCATGGGCGGAAGACACGGCATCAGGCCGTGCACGGTGCACCTCTGCGTGAATGACGAAGGCCGGGCGGTTGACGTGAAAGCGCCCCTCCAAAACGTTGCCGTCATGGTCGCAGCGGACCAGGTCCGCCGCCGTGATCCGAGAGAACGCCATGCCGAACGGGTTGACCCAGAAAGTGTCCGGTTCGCCGGGGTCTCGTACCGTGATGTGCCCGGTCACGCCCTCGGAGAATCCGAGCCGGCTGAAGATCTTGAAGCCATCGGCCAGTTGCTCTTTTCGGTACTCGCGCTCGGCGTCGACCGAGTCGAAAGTCGGTGGCAGCGGGAACGGCAATTCGCGGTCGGCGAATCCGACCGCCTTCTCAGCGCGTTCACGCGGCCTGGGATCCGTTGCAGTGATGGTCATGGAGCGAGTTGCCTTTCTCAAAGAAACTATCTGTGCGGGAGTGCCGCCGCCGAAACGAAAGGGCGGCGGGCGGTGATGAATCGGACGTGGGCCGCGATCGCAGCCCGCTAGGCCAAGAAGGCTCAGATCATGCCGGCGGTCGCTGGCTGCGCCTCGCCTGCAACCGCCACGTCGACCTGCCGACGAGCGTTGGACAGTGCAGTGATCGTGCAGGTCCCTAGTGGTCCGGTGCGGTCGTAGAGGCTCGCGGTCCCGACCGCGATCCCGTTCGCAGATACGTTGTCCCAGGCATGTAGGCCCAGCTCTGGCCCCTCAGGTAGCCGGGACAGGGTCATGGTGACATCGGTGTTGATGTAGCCGACCCCCGCTGTACCCCAGTTGCACACCAGGTTGGTGAAGTCGGCGACGACCGCCGAGCGCTCGAACGTGGTGATCGGCATCCCGTCCACCAGAGGCGGGATGTTGTTCCACACGGTTTTGCGGTGCGAGTTCAAGCCGGAGGTAAAGCTGTGCGTCCACTCGCCGGCCCCGGATTTGAACAAAGGCATCGAGCCGTCCGCGTGGTCAAGGCGGGCGTCAGGAACAGGCATGTCATGGATAGGTCGCCAGATCTCCCCGGGCGGTTCGGCGGAGGCGATCAGGAACTGCGCGGTCGCGCGGGCCCGGACCTGGTTTCGCTGAACGATGTGCGCGTCGGCCACCCGGATACGGTTGCCATCCCCGACGACCGCGCTGCGCAGTTCGATCGGCTCGTCGAGAACCGGGCTGAACATGTCGACCGCGAACCGGGCAGGCACGAACTCTATTCCTGGACTGCAGGTCTCCAGCCCATGCGCCAACAGTCCACAGACGACAGTGCCGGACAACTGAGTGGCGCTCCAGGCGCTCAAGGACTTGCGGCCAGGGATGTACCGCCCGTTCTCGCACGTGAAGAACGCGGCCATGACGTCTCCTCCGTCGGAGACGGGGGTACCGGCGTGCCCGGGCCGGCGGTTTTCTACAGCCATGGCGAGGGGGTGCCGCGGCCGCCCTGCCCGCCGTCGGGAGCGATCGCGGCGATGCGCTCGAGGTCCTCTACGGTCAGCGCAATGTCACCGGCTGCGATGTTCTGCACGACGCGGTCGGGGTTGCGCGAGCCCGGAATCGGGACGATGTAGTCGCGTTGAGCAAGAGTCCAGGCCAGTGCCAGCTGCGAGACCGTCATGGCTTGGGCGTCGGCGAGTTCGGTGAGCTGGCCGACGATGCGTGCGTTGGCGTCATAGTTGTCGGCATTCCACCAGGGCATGAGGGTACGGAAGTCGGTCGGGTCGTAGTCGCGAGCCGGTTTCGCTGTGCCGGTGAGGAATCCACGCGCCAGCGGGGAATAGGCGACGAATCCGATGCCGAGCTCTTCCAGCAGCGGGAACAGGGGCTCGGCATCCTGAGCGAAGATCGAGTACTCGGTTTGCAGAGCCGAGATCGGGTGTACCGCATGAGCTTTGCGGATGTCTTCGGGCGGCGCTTCGGACAGGCCGAGGTATTTCACCTTGCCGGCGTCGACGAACTCGGCCATGGTGGCGACGACATCCTCGATCGGTACGGCGGGGTCGACTCGGTGCTGATAGAGCAGATCGATACTGTCCACTCCCAGGTTGCGCAGGCTTGTCTCGACCACCTCGCGGATGTGCTCGGGGCGTGAGTCGGTCCCGAAGCGGGGGGTGAACCCGAACTTGGTGGCGATCACCACCTCGTCACGAAATGGCGCCACCGCGCGGCCGAGGAGTTTCTCCCCCTCTCCCCAGCCGTACATCTCGGCGGTGTCGAAGAAAGTCACGCCGAGATCGTGCGCACGGCGGATCGCGGCGACCGATTCGGTGTCGTCGCTGGCTCCGTACCCGACTACCGTGCCCATCGATCCGTAACCTACCGCCGAGACGGTCAGTCCTTGCGTTCCCAATGCCCTGTCCTGCATGTATTGCCCTCCTCCGTTGCCAAACCAAACCGTTTGGTGTGATGCTAACTCCGAATCCCGAAAACGGCAAACCAACCGTTTGGTGCGATATGAGGAAGGGCGCTTCAACATCTTGGCCAAAACAAATAGGACGACTTGGTATGGTTTTCCGAGTGTCGTCCTCGTCTCGCATCGATTCGTCTCGTGACCGCATTGTCGAAGCGGCCACGGCCGAATTCGCGCGGTACGGGATCGCCGGTGCGCGCATCGATCGGATCGCGAAATCTGCCAAGACCAGCAAAGAACGGGTCTACGCCTACTTTCGAAGCAAAGAAGCGCTCTATCGCTTCGTCGCCGCCCGCGAGCTCGACGCGGTAGCCGAAGCGACGCAGTTGGACCCCGCCGATCTGCCCGGCTACGCAGGACGGGTCCACGACTACTTCGTCGCCAACCCCGACAACCGGCGCATAATGCGTTGGGGAGAGCTCGAATTCGTCGGCACCGACGACGCCGCCCGGGAAACGGCCCGGAACAAGACGGCGAAGCTCCGCCGCGCACAACAGGACGGCCTGCTCGATCCCTCATGGGACCCGCTCGACGTCCTCGTCTTCGTCAGCCAGCTCGCATCGGCCTGGGCCGACCAGCCCGGCCTGCCTACTACCAAGAGTGTGCGCGATGAGTTCCTGGCGGACCGCCGCGCAGCCATCGTCGCCGCGGTCGAGCGGCTGTTCCCCGCCACGACGATCGCGGACCAACCGTGACAGTGGACTGACGACCTCCCTCGACGCCACACTTGGTCCAAGTACTCTTGTCATCTCAACTGGCAATTGCTACCGGCACACCGTCGAGTCCTCGGTCGCGATTCGCCCGCCCGCGCCAACTCGAAGCTTTCGCCGGACCGCACAACCGGCCAGAGATCCCGTCCTGATTTGATGTAGCTCAGCCGGTACAAGGGAGTGCATCACGTGCAGTTGAGCAAAGGGCAGAACGCCCCACTCGATCAGGCCGAGGTCGTTGTGCGCTGCACATGGCACAAATGCCCCGCGATCGACGCCGACTTATCGGCGCTCCTGCTCACCCCCGACGGGAAGGTGCGCGGCGACTTCGATTTCGTGTTTTACAACCAGGCCGAGTCCAGAGACGATTCCACTCACCACGGAGGCAAACGTAGTGCCAGAACATCGGTGGAGGACCGCATCACAGTGGACCTGTACCGCCTCGATCAGGAGATCGAGCGCATCGTGATCGTCCTCAGTCTCGATGCGCCTACCCCGGCAACTCTCGCGGACCTGGGACAGGCAGACATCGCCGTCCATGGAGCAAGCGGTAGCGCACTCGCTACGTTCATTATCGACGACTGGAGCAGCGAAACTGCGGCCGTCACCGTCGAAATCTACCGCCGCGACCACCGCTGGAAGATTCGTGCCGTCGGTCAGGGCTACCACGACGGACTCGCCGGTCTGGCCCGCGATTTCGGTGTCACCGTCGACGACGCCCAAACATCCGAACCCGCTTCCTCACCCGTAGTCCACGGCCCACCGCCAATCGACTGGTCCAACCCGCCCGTCCCCGCCGGATACGAACTGTAGGAGTACGAACTGTAGGAGCCGATCATGGGTTTCAGAATCCGCAAAAGCATCCAAATAGCTCCCGGAGTTCGCGTCAACGTAAGCCGCAGCGGCATCGGCTACTCCGCAGGCGTCAAGGGCGCCCGAATCACCAAACACGCCAACGGCCGCGTCAGCCGAACCCTTTCCGTGCCCGGTACCGGGCTCTCGCATCAAACGACGATCGGGGGCAACAGATCCCGACCGACCAGCACATCCGCTCCCCGCCGCCGAACTCCCACTGCCGCGGCGACGCCTGTACCTCAACTCCCACCTCCACCGCCGGCGCCGGTGATGCCGCCGCCCCATGCGACGGCCTGGGAACGTGAACTGTTCCAGATCCTGCACTCACGGACACCAGCCGACTACATCGGCGTCGCGCAACGGCACGGGCACATCGCCCCGAACATACGGATCCTCGCCGCAGCATTGGAAGGCTTGCTGCACTTCGAATTCGCCGACACCAACCCCGCCGCCGCCCACCGAGCACGTTCACTCCTCGGATGGGTCGTCGCCCAACACGTCGACCTGTCTACGGATCCCTTCGTGCAGAAATATCTCCCTGAACGCAGGTGGCCGGTAGAAATAGTCCACGGCGTCACAGCTGCCCTGCGCATCAGCGACGACGTCCTCATCCTCGCCGCCGCCGAATTGCACCAAAGCGCCGACGACCTCCCCGCCGCAATCTGGACAGTCGAATACGCGACCCCGACAGCCCACGCAGCACTCTCGCTGGCGGATCTCTACAGTTCCGCCGACCGGCACCAAGACGTTGTCGATCTGACCAACGGCATCACCAACGAGGACGACGCCACCGCGCTACTGTTCGCACTGCGCGGGCGAGCATTCGCTCAGCTCGGATACAACGACGCTGCGCGCGAAGGTTTCAAAGAAGCACTGCGAGTCCGCTCCCGCGCCTCCGAGGTGCGCCACCGCGCTCTCCTCGAACGCGCCCAGGTCGATCTCTCCCAGAACCGGAAAGCCGCCGCACGCAAGGGCATCGAAAAAATCCTCGCCGAAGACCCCACCTACCCAGGACTCCAGGAAGCACTCGCAGCGCTACCCTGACCATGCCGATCGCGGCAAATCCTGTCGACGCAGTCGTTCCCCCAACGCCGCGACTGCCTTCTTCACCGTGCATCCCCCGCCCCACTGCGTTGGCGATCGCCCTCACAACGCAGAACGCGGGTTGATTAGATTCAGCGCAGCCGATCAATAACACACCACAAACAGTTCGGCCGTCTTCGCATCCCATTGCACCCGGCCCAGCAAGGGAGACTCAAAGATGAGGACGTCCCAAGACCGACCTGGCTCTGATCTGTGCCCTACAGGTCAAAGCGGTGCGAGTTGGGTAACGCCGAATTCGGTCTTCTGGATCTGGCGCTTGCACATTTCACCGGCGGGTACCCGCGCGACCCCGACATCGACTCACGACCGGCACCCGGTCGCGGTGCTCCTCATATCCCCTGAACTACCGGTGGTGCACTACTGACCGCTGTCGGTCCAACAAATCGCCACGTCTCTCGGGCTGGTTCATCGATCGTGACGAGATAGTCGAGGACCATCATGCGAGCGCTGTCGAGATCTCGCGTTCCGTATGTCTGCGTGTACCCGTAACCTTCAATGTGGAGCTCGAGCCCATTCTGTCGGCGCCATCCACGCCACCATTGTCCTCTGCACGTCCACCGGCTCATCGTCACGTGTATCGCTGCCCCAGATGCCAGTCTGTCAAGTCCAGCACGGGAGTCGGACTACGAAACCATCTCCGCAGACGCACTAAGGCTGCCGACTTCTGTCAGCGGGGCCTCGACGCATAACCTGTCTGCGGTCAAACGCCTATCCTGCCAGACTAAGTAGGTTCGTACCCCGGCTTCGAAGCGGCACCCCGACAGTCTCGAGGGAACTGGCGACCTCACCCAACGATTTCTCTCAGGCACTGTGCGCCACGTACTCGTGGATTCAACCTCGCGAAGATGTCGTGAAGCATTAGATCGTCGACCGGTTCGAGTACCCGCCATGTTCGTACGCTCACCATCTTCGGCTCGATCGAAGGCGGAGCGGGACAGCGGCGGCTCCGGGGGTTTGGACAAGCCGCATTCGGATACGAATAGTCCTGTCCGAGAATGCGATCCGAGGAATCTGTGGACAATAGCGGTCCGACCTATGACAGCATTCGCCCATGAAGTCCAGATGCGTTGCAGCGCAGTATATGCGGACTCCAACACGACACAATACAAGTTATCGGCAATGAGTTTTCGCACTCGGATCGCAAACTCGAAGTACTATCTGGCATTTTGAACGCGGAAATTGGATATCATTTCATTGCTGCGGCGATTCTGAGTGGTCAGTTCGGCCGCGCAAGGCCTGCCCTCCGGCTGTGCACTCGCCGGGGGTGGGCCTCTCCAAACGCTCGCGCCGCCATGTTGAGCCATAGGCACTATGGACGCGCTGGCGAAGTGCCTGCCTAGTACTTGAGCACCGTATGCAACCGCCAATCGTGATTCGGCCCCATACTCGAGAAGTAGTATCCCTCGTGCACGTTCGCCCTTGCCGGCTCGACGTGCGCGGCCCGCCTAGGTGTTGCTGACGAACACTGAGGGCGGGCCATCCGGCGAATGAAGAACTCCGTTCACGCGCACAGGAATCGGCGGCCCTCCCGCGTCTCCCACAGTCCGGCGTCGAATCTCGTCGAGAATCTGCTTGTTCGACAATTGCTGCAACGACATTCGTGTCGGCGACAACGGCACGTTTTCGTCTTCAGTCATGAACCCGGAGGCAATCAACACCTCCTGCACAGGCGCATCGAACAACGCTGCCACACGCCGCAGTACCTGCGGCGTTGGGGACCGAGCGATCCTTGTCCACTGGCGCATCTGGGATGGATACACACCGAGCGCCCGAGCTGCTTCCTCTGGACTTTCATAGCCGCGGACCACGATCTGGTCTCGAACCCAAGCTGCGAATCCTGAAGCCATGGGCGTTATTTTCCCACGGAATTTCTGAATATTCGCGCAGCGAAACAGTTCGAATGCTTCGCGCTCGGATCAGTTATCGCCATGTGCTGTGAATGAATTGGGGATAGTTCAACACTCAAGTATCTGTAACTCCGCGTAGACTGGTATCGGAACCCTCGGATCCGTAGATTTTCGTCGGCGGCATCGCTCGAACCCCCAACTTCGGGTATGGCGTATGCCCTGCCGACGCGATCTCCCCCCAGATAGTCGGCAGGGCACCATAAACGGTGCGCCGCTTCCGCCTCGGTTCTCGGCGCACCCCGGGCCGCCAGCGTGCTGATCACACACTCGCTGGTGGCCCTTTGACCACCCCTGGATCTCGAAAATGCCCGACGCGATTGAGGTTTGATCTTCCCCTCATGCGGTAGACAGCTGCCGCGGCAGCTCGACGCCGGTAACACGGTCAGCCACGCTGCTCAGTCCCGAGCTGACAGCGCTCGCCTCGATCGCGCCGACTAAGATCTTCCACGGGTCGGGACCCGGACAGCGAGAGTTGTATTAGCTGATGAAAAACGGTGCATACTGCACGCAATGCCGACGCTGCAGCAGTGTGGTTTACGACGGCCCATGGATCTCGCCGGCCGAACGGCTGAGACTGCAGCAAGATCACCGAAGTTCCTGTCCTGCGGATGTCATTCTGATCCGAGAGTCGCTATCGACGTCGTCTCGGGTTTGCCACTGCGAACTCACGCATCTCGCGGCCCGCCTAACTGCGACAGAGGGCGAAGTCGGAGATGAAAAGACCTGGAGGTTACGATACGGCTACCGTTGCAGGTATGGTCGGATTGTAAACGTATAGCGATGCTGTTGTTCGTTTACCAGCCCTAACGGTCCCCTATCTTGTGTGGCCGTCAGGGTTGCCCTTTTGCGGAATGAAAAAGCCCGGGTCTAGTTACTCTTGGCAACTATCTGCGACCGGAAACCTGCAGAATCTAACGGGCCTCGAAACGGAGATGTCGTGAAACGAAAAGCACTGTGCCTCGTAACCGGAGCTCTCGTCATCGCCTTCGTGAACCGATCACTCGGTTCGGTGGCAACGACTCAGCCCTTCGGCGTACCTCTCGGGCACCGCCTCGTCCGCTGAAGACCCAACAGAGCCCACCCACCGCTGCTGCGGGGCCAACCAACTCGGCCCAGTTTATTCGGCCAATCACGCCGTATGAAACACCAAAAGACGCCCCACCGAATCCCGGTAGGGGCGCCCATTTTTTACAGAACGGTGAAGCCGCTTCGTGTGAAGATAGTGGTGCCGAACTGGCTGATTCCGTTGTACTGAACCTTCACCCCGTCCCCGGCGGTCAACGGGTAGCCGACTGCAGTTCCGCCGCGAACGTCATAACCCCCGATATCGGAACTGTTATTCACCGCATCGCCATTCACGAGGATCCGGATTGCAGACCTACCGTCCGAGCGACAGTTCACATTGGCCGTGAGGATGGCGCGCGGATGACTCTTCTAAACCACGGAGGAAGTGCCATCCATGACGGTGCCAGGATTAGGCGCAAACACGAGGTCGGACCATCCCACGGGGCGGAGTCTGATCAACTTCGGTGCCGCCGATAGCCACGAGCTGATCCTCCGCTGAGATTCGCCGTGCTGGCGTTGTCGCTCCGACACCACAGCATCAACCTGGCCTCGTCACGCCCCGACCCTTCCTTCGGGGATGGCGCGGATCCGAGAACGATAGCTCAACAGGGCCTCACCGACATGTCGCTTGAACGCCGCACTGAAGGCACTTTCGGAGGAGTACCCCAGTTCACGTGCAAGCGAACGGATTCATGCATGGACTTCGGATCAGGTTGAGCGTCGAGTGTTGTGATCGACGAGTCATGTTGACTGTTAGGCGATTTGGTGTGATTTGGTCGAAGATTCAGCCGTGGCTGCTGCGCGGACTTTGTCTGCGATGACCTTTCTGAGTTCGTCTATGCTGAAGTCCGAGACATTAGCTGCGGGCGACCTGCCACTCGTCGTGAGCTTCGATTGACCACCGCGGTCGCCAATCTCAGGAACGCGGCATAATTAGGGAAGATTTCTACGACTGTCTGGGCTCATTCATCACAACACCGCGGATCGCGATATGCGCCTGAATGGGCCGAACTGGCGGAAGCGGATGTCGACGTGACCTGCCCGAAGCCCACTGCCGTATGGCCTCGGTCATTGACCGCAGAGGAGAATCCGAAGTGTCATCGTCCTTGCGTGTTGGTGCCGCGAGGTGCTACTGAGCTCTAGGGGCTTCTGGATTCCGGAACTCTCGATGCTGATGGTGCGCAATGAAACTGGTCCCCTCTCGTTGGACATGGCGAGCGGGAATTCTGCACTCGAATGGCTCTGGCAGCGAAGGCGAGGCAGAAACATCCCGGTTTTCGCCAGGTAGAATGGCATTGTGCAGATCCGGTATGCGACTCCTCGTGGCGAGTCCGGTGCCATGATCACGAGTAGCGACCCGACGGAGGAAGCGGGTGCATCTACTCGGTTTCACGAGCCGTCGATGATGTTCTTCGGAGAAAATCTGCGCCCGGGTGGCACGAACGGCTACACCACCTCGTGGGGTACGAATTCTCACGGCAAACTCGCCGGCTGCCCGCCTTCTCATCATTGACAGCTCCCGCCTTCCTGACCTGATTTCACAGCAATTCGGGCGGGAAGTGTCCATCGTGGTGCTGTCGCTTTGCCTTCTGTGACCGGAATTGCTCCTGCGTGGGTGGTTCACCAAGCGCATCTCCTTTCCTCATGTGTTGGGAGGTGCGCAAGGCCTGAAAGTCAGTGATGACCTCCCCTTTCTCCCGTTTACCGTTGTTCTCCCGCGGGTCTTGGCCCGAAACTCAACGCGTCACCGCGGTGCTCCGCAAGGAAACCGTGGGTGGTGTCCTCCTGCTCATCGCTGCGGCCACCGCTCTGATCTGGGCGAATACTCCTTGGTCGGATGCATACGATTCGTTGCGTGACTTCACCGTCGGCCCATCGAGTCTGCACCTGAACCTTTCGCTAGGGGCGTGGGCAGCGGACGGATTGTTGGCGATCTTCTTCTTCGTCGTCGGTCTCGAACTCAAACGCGAATTCGTCGCCGGTGATCTGCGCGACCCGAGGCGTGCGGTGCTTCCGGTGATGGCCGCGATCGGCGGCATGATCGTTCCTGCCCTCATCTTCGTGGCGATCAACATCAATGCCGGCGGCGGCGCGTTGAACGGATGGGCGATCCCGACAGCAACCGATATCGCGTTCGCTGTCGCGGTCCTCGCCGTCGTCGGATCTCACCTTCCGACAGCGCTACGTACGTTTCTGCTCACGCTGGCCGTCGTGGACGATCTGTTGGCAGTGACGGTGATCGCGATCTTCTACACCGATGATCTCAACTTCACCTACCTCGAACTTGCGTTGATTCCGTTGGCGGCGTTCGCTTTTGCAGTACAGCGGCGGATGAGCAGCCCGTGGCTTCTCATTCCCCTCGCGTTGGCGACATGGTGGTTGGTGCACGAGTCCGGAGTGCATGCAACTGTCGCCGGCGTGCTCCTGGGATTCACCGTTCCTGTACTGCGTAGCCAGGCAGCGGGCGGGCCGGATGCCGGCCCGGGGCTCGCGGAGTACTTCGAGCACCGCATCCGGCCACTTTCCGCCGGGCTGGCTGTCCCGGTGTTCGCGTTCTTCGCCGCAGGCGTGACCATCGGTGGTCTCACCGGATTCGTCGATACACTCGCCGACCACGTCGCCCTCGGTATTGTCGCTGGCCTCGTGGTCGGAAAAGTGGTCGGCATCGTGGGAATAAGCTACTTGACCGCGAAGTTCACGAAAGCCGAACTCGACAATGATCTGACGTGGTGGGACGTACTGGGGGTCGCGATGCTCGGCGGTATCGGATTCACGGTCTCGTTGCTGATCGGTGAGCTCGCGTTCGCCGGCGACGCCGTGCGCGGAGATCACGTGAAGATCGGGGTACTCACCGGCACCATCATCGCAGCAGTGTTGGCGTCGATCATCTTACGGCTGCGCAACCGCACCTACCGTGTCATCGAAGAACGAGAGACCCGCGACGACGACAACGACGGTATCCCCGACATCTACCACCACCCGTGACAGCCCCGCAGCAACACCGAACCCCGACGATGCGAAGGACGAACCTTTGATGACACACGGAGGACCTCGTCTCGGGAGAGAACATCTTCTTCACCGCCACCGGCTTCGCAGACAGTTCACTACTGCGCGTTGATGCGTCGTGTACAGACGGATCATCTGTTCAACTACTACGGCGGGTTGACGCGCACGGAGTCCATCGTGATGCACAGCAAATCCGGGACCACAGCACCGATGTCACTGAGAAAACGCCTCCGAGGTCATCTCGGGCGCCTCACCGAAACCGAGATCTCCACGCGAGCGGCGAGATCTCGATTTCGGTGGGCGGCAGACGCCTACAATCGAGGTGGAAGGCGACCTCTGTTTTGCGTTCGATGTTCTGCTGGTTGATCGGATGCGTTTCGACTGCCGTGGCGGATGCCCAACTTTCGGTGATCGTCGGTTACTGTTGCGCACGGTGTGCCGGGAAGTCTGGTCGGCGACAGCTCAAGGCTGTCCCCTTCGGCCAGGAGAACCATGAACCACCTCACCCCCCAAACCTCAAGCAGCACACCCACACCGCCGCAACTCGAATCAGGTTTTCGCTGCCCCGGCGACGAACTGCAACTACACACAGCGGCCCGCAAACTCCTGCTGACATGGTCACTGCCGTGGGAACTTCGACGAGTACACACCTCACTCGGCAACACCGTGATCCTGACAACCGGCACTGCCTCACCCCTACCACCGGTCGTGCTCGTCCCCGGCGCAGGGCTCAGCGCAGCAACGATGGAAGCCGCGGTCACCGAAATCGCTTCTACCCGCAAAGTGTTCGTCGTCGATGTTCCCGGCGAACCGGGAATGAGTGCCGCTCGGCGCCCCGCCTCCGCGGACCTGGCTCACTACGGCGACTGGCTCGACGAGGTCACCGACGCACTCGGTGAGAGATCCATCGTGCTGATAGGCCATGCCTTGGGCGCCGCCATAGTCCTTTCCTCCACACCACATTCACGTGTTGCGGGAACAGTTCTGGCGAACCCAGAGAGGCTTTCCCGGTCCGGCTGGAACGCCTGGGGCGCGGCGCGGCGCTTCCTGTGGCGCCGAAGCACAGACATCGATGCAGCGCAGCATTACCTCGAACACATCACCGGACCACACTTCGTGCCCTCCGCCGCCCTGGTGACGTGGTTCTGCAACGTCGGCGCCTACTGCCACCCCACCCCATCACGTCCACTACTCGGGAGAGACCGGATCGACATCTGGACCCGACACACCCCCGTAACTGCCGTAGTGGGCAGCGATGATCCCCTCGCTCCCCGACGGACCGTCAACAGGGTTTTCCGTGAGCACCCTGTCTCGATGGTCGAACTAAGCGGTGCAGGTCACCTGACACCCGTCGAACATCCATCGCACCTCGCGCACGTCCTCCGAGAGCACGAACTACTCACTCGGCGGCCTGCGCACGGTCGGTGAAAGCTGAAGGGCACCCCCCCTTGTGGGAAAACCCAGCTCACACTGAGGCGACCATTAAGCTACGCGCACAGAACCGAATGGAAACGAGGTGGGACGCGTCTCTCGGAACAGGTTTCGGTCACGTTTGACCCGATCAGAGACACTCACCGACCGCCCCGACTTCGCCCTGGTCGGTGTGCTTCGGGTGCCGGGAATACAGAACAGTCCCGGCACTGCCATCCTCCGCCGAATCGGATATGCACTTACCGCGCTGGCGCTCGTTGTCGTGGTGGTCTATCTCGACCGTGACGGATACTCCGACACCCAGGGTGACGACCTGTCGCTCCTCGACTGCATCTATTACGCCACCGTGTCCCTGTCGACGACCGGCTACGGAGACATCGCACCAGTCACCGATCAGGCACGACTGATCAACGTCCTCGTCATCACGCCACTGCGGGTGTTCTTCCTCATCGTTCTGGTCGGTACTACCCTCTCCGCACTGACGGAGTCTTCGCGCCAAGCGTTCAAGATTCAGCGCTGGAGGCGCAGCACCCGAAACCACACCATTGTCGCCGGATACGGCACCAAAGGACGCACAGCGGTAACCGCGATACTCGGTGACGGAGTTCACCCCTCCGACATCGTGGTCGTCGACACCGACCCCGTCGTCCTCGAGCGAGCCATCGGACAGGGATTGGTGACAGTGCACGGTTCGGCAACGAAATCCGATGTACTACGACTCGCCGGCGCCGATCGCGCCTCGTCGATCGTCGTTGCCACCAACCGCGACGACACCGCCGTATTGGTGACGCTCACCGCTCGGGAAATAGCCCCTGATGCCAGGATTGTCGCCGCCGTACGTGAATCGGAGAATACCCAACTGCTGCGCCAATCCGGCGCGAACTCTGTCGTCGTCTCCTCCGAGACCGCGGGCCGACTCCTCGGTGTGTCCACCACAGCCCCGACTGTGGTGGAGATGATCGAAGATCTCCTCACCCCGGAAACCGGGTTGGCAATCACCGAACGCGAGGTCCATCCCTCCGAAATCGGCGACTCCCCACGTCACTTGTCCGACATCGTGCTCGGGGTAGTGCGCGGTGGGCACCTTCACCGGGTGGGCGGTCCTGACATCGACACCGTGCAGCAAGGCGACAAGCTGCTCTACGTTCGACGCGTACCGTCCTGAAGGTTCCATGTCTCCCGCATATTCACTCTGGGGACGGCTTGCGGAACACGGTTCGGTTTGGTCCACACGTAGTGAACGTATCTGCCCGACAGTGACACCTGATTCAGCGTGATTTCTCCCAGCCGGCGGCCCCTGTGCCTGGTCCCCGCTTTTCGAAATACCGGCCACGGGTACCTGTAGTAGGCGCGACGAGCAGCAGGGACGGAAAAGATGCACAGTTTCGCACTGATCGCGACCATCCTCTCTATCACTGCCCTCGCGGGATTGCTCGCCACCCGGCTTCGGCAGCCCATGATCGTCGCCTTCATCGGGGTGGGGATCGTGGTGGGCCCGGTAGGAACGGGCTGGGTCGTCGCAGACAGCACCATCGAACTCCTCGCCCGCATGGGCATCGCTGTCCTGCTCTTCCTCGTCGGGCTTCGACTCGACATGCACTTGATTCGCATGACCGGTTCTATCGCCGTGGTCACCGGTCTCGGACAAGTCGTGTTCACCGCGGCGATCGGTTATCTCCTGTGTATCGGATTCGGGATGGACGCCGTCGCCGCTCTGTATGTCGGATTGGCTCTGGCCTTTTCCTCGACCATCATCATCGTCAAACTGCTCTCCGATACCCGGGAACTCGAGCAACTTCACGGACGCATCGCTGTAGGGCTGCTGATCGTTCAGGATCTCGTCGTCATCCTGGTGATGATTGCCGTCAACGCGTTCGGTCGCACCACCGACAGCACAGTGGCAGCAGCCGTCGCCGGGACGGCGTTGAAGGGACTGGGATTGCTTGCGGCAATCGCGATTCTGATGAAGTTCGCCTTGCCCTGGCTGCTGAGACAGGTAGCGCGGTCGCAAGAACTGTTGGTGCTCTTCGGGATCGCTTACGCAGTCTCGGTCGCGACCGTGACCGAGGCTCTCGGATTCAGCTCCGAAGTCGGCGCATTCCTTGCCGGTGTCTCGCTCGCTGCAACGCCCTACCGAGACGCGCTCGGAGCCCGCATGGTGAGTGTGCGCGACTTTCTGCTGCTGTTCTTCTTCCTCGATCTCGGCGCAGGATTGGACGTCGCGGAAGCAGCGGGTCACATGCCGCAAGTCGTGATGTTGTCCCTGTTCGTTCTCGTTGGTAAACCGCTCATCGTCATGGTGATCATGAGCGCCAAGCGCTATCCGATTCGTGTCGGATTCGCCACCGGACTCCCTCTTGCCCAGATATCGGAATTCTCCCTGATCCTCGCGGCATTGGGCTTGAGTCTGGGACACATCACCGCGACCACAGTCAGCGTCATCACGGTGACAGGCCTGGTGACCATCGGCGGATCGACCTACCTGATTCTCTACTCCCGTGCGCTCTACCAACGGTGCGAACGTTGGCTACGAGTATTCGATCGGGCAGGGAACCGACGTGAAGAGCCGACACAGACAAATCCCGAGGTCGACATCGTCCTCTTCGGCCTCGGGAGATTCGGTCGCCACATCGCCGATCAACTCAGCAGCACCGGCCACCGCGTACTCGCAGTCGATTTCGACCCCCAACGACTCGCTGCGAACGAACGCGACAGAGTCACCGTGGTCTTCGGCAGCGCCGAGGACCTCCATTTCCTTCAGACCCTGCCCCTGCCACAAGCCAAATTCGTCATCAGCACCATCGCCCTCGCCGACGTCAACACCGCCCTCCTCCACGGACTCCACCACTACGAATATCAGGGCCATGTACTGATGACCGCGCATACACCACACGACGCCGAACTCCTCAGCCGAGCCGGAGCCGACCTCGTCCTAGAACCCTTCTCCTTGGCCGCCGAGAAAGCCGACGAAATCCTTACTCGCCTCACACGAAACGACGAACACCACACCAAAAGTCACGACGCCACACCAACCGAGCAGGATCCGGCCGAACCAGAATAGAACCCGATCCACAACACACGTCCATCGATCACAACATTCAATTTCCTTGTTTCGCAGCACTTTCCGAACGAACAACAATCGAAGAAGACTCCGCATGACGGGTGCTCACGCCAGGGCGCGATGGACTCGGAACCCACCTGAGACCTCACCACCTACACCGGACTTCGAAAGTCACCCGAGCGGAAACGGAAAAATTGACGGGACCGAGCTCGCGGGGTCGATCGTGCTTCGTGGTTCACCCGAACCGTGGCCGTCATGGTGCATCGGACGCTGCAGCCCTGGAAGGCTACGTGAACAGGTCCCCGGTCGCGAACCGGTGGAAGTACCGCGCGAAGATTCGGGCTTCTTCCGGTGGCCAGCCGCTCAGACTTTCGCTAATACGTGCGGCCAGGCGCCTCCGAAGTTCGTCCACAACCTCTTCGCCGCGCGAAGTGAGCACCAGGAGGGTAGCTCGCTGGTCGGCGGTGTCCTGTTCACGACGTATGAGACCGGCCTTTTCCAAGCGGGATGCGCGACGCGTCACGACGGAGCGATCCACTCCGACATCCGGTGCGAGGTCCGCGGCGCTACGAGGTCCGGTCCGTGCGAGCCCACTCAAGACCGGGTAGGTCGTTTCGTCCACTGCTTCACCCAGATCTGCGGTCAACGCCGTGTAGATCCGGCTGCGGGTGGTGCGCCGCAGAAGCAACCCCAAAGCGTCGGCGACCTCACGTCCACCTTCGTCGTCCATGAATGAAGGATAGCGTGCATCACGCACGGATAGGCTGCTACCGTGAGACAGGTGCGTGCGCATTGCACGCTTTATGTGGCAATCACTCCACCGAAGGACCTCATGAACCGCACCGGCATGCATGCCGCCCTCACCGACCTGATATTTACCCCCGAACTCGACCTACACGATGCGGTCGACCGCCATTTCAGCCCGACTTACCAACAGCGCACCGACGGCGAGTGGAGCAACCGCGAACAATTCGTCGAACACATCGCCCACCTCCGGGAAATTGTGGCCTCCGGGTCCATCGAGATCCACGACGAACATCACGATCACAACCGTTATGCCGACCGCCACACCGTCGACATCACCAAAACCGACGGCACCACCGTACGAATGGAGGTCTACGCCTTCGGAGAACTCGCACCAGACGGCCGCTTCAACCGCATCGAGGAGGCCACACTCATGCTGTGCGGGCCCGACTCCGACCGGAACCTCGGCCGCGCCCGCTAGGACGAGACCGTCTCCAGCTCAGCGTTTCGGCGCCGGACACTGAATGAGCGCTAACGTGGGAGGTGCCGCAGGGACGGCACCGGAAGCTGAGCCGAAGACGGAGGGCGATCCGATCAGTACGAGCTATCGCCGTCGTCGTCAGATGGCCGTTCACGCGGGAATTCCGGCCGAGGCCCACTGCTAACTCGATACGAGCAGCGAGATCGTCGATCTCCGCATTCAGCAAAACCAGAAACACTCGCGCCGGCGCGGTTCGAAGGCCCTGCAAGCGGCCTGCACGCTCGTTATGACGCGACCAAGGCAGAAAGACTCTCGTTCGCCATACGTTCAACGAGCAGAGGAACGAAATCTCGTATCCGGTGCCCGACGAAATGAGCATGGGCAGACGCGACAGCCTCGGCTACGACATCCGCCGACACCGCGGGGTACTTCGCGGTCAGACGTGCACGCGTCTGCGCAATCAGGCGATCTTCCTCGTCGTTTGTCATCTACCAATGATGAGCCCGCTCCTCCGGCACGTCCACAGGAGAAGCTCCTCAGGATACGACTCACTCAGCCACGCCAGTAACGACCGCAGGCCTTCTGCGTAGTGGTGAAGACTGGCAGGTGACGTGGAAACGAATGCGACGAGGACCCAAGTTGCTCATGTCCGTATCGTCCGATTTTGCTAGACTGATTGATCCCTGTTCAATTTCCGTCAGCTCCTTCGAGGAGGAAGGGCCATGGACACCAGCGACAAACCCTGGCCGCCTAAATGTAGGCGGCTGCGATGAACGAGATCGTCGTCAACATAGTGCTGGTGCTGGCTTTCGTTCTGATCGGCGGAGGGTTCGCCGCCACCGAGATTGCCCTGGTGTCGTTGCGCGAAGGGCAGATTCGGCGGTTGGAGCAGCGAGGAGGGCGTGGCGCTCGGACTGCAGCGCTCGCCCGTAATCCGAACCGTTTCCTCTCCGCCGTCCAGATCGGGGTGACGGTCGCCGGTTTTCTCTCCGCCGCGTATGGCGCCTCCACTATCGCTCCGGCCGTTTCTCCCGCTCTCCAATCGTGGGGGCTTCCGCCTGCCGCGGCCTCGATCACGGCTTTGGTCGGCACCACACTGGTGATCTCGTATCTGTCATTGATCTTGGGAGAACTGGCCCCCAAACGTATTGCGCTGCAACGCTCCACCGGAGTCTCGTTGCTGACCGCACCGGCGTTGGACCGGTTCGCAACAGTGATGCGGCCCGCGATCTGGTTCCTGTCCCTCTCAACGGACCTGTTGGTACGGTTGGTGGGCGGTGACCCGAAGATCAAGGGGGAAGCCATCACTCACGAAGAGTTGCGCGATCTGCTCATCGGTCACAACGCAATCGCCGAGGACGAGCGCCGTATCCTGTCCGAGGTTTTCGATGCAGGACACCGATCTCTGGTAGAAGTGATGCGACCGCGCACCGATGTCGATTTCCTTTCCTCCGATACCGCGTTGCCGCTGGCAAGGGAACGGGCATTGCAGTGGGGGCACAGCCGGTATCCGGTCGCGAACACCTCCTATGACGACATCGTCGGGTTCGTGCATCTTCGCGACCTCCTCCTCGCCGACGAACGCGCAGTAGCCACTGTCTCCGATGTGTCGCGTCCTGTTCTGCACCTTCCGGGATGCAAACCTGCATTGGCTGCCCTGACCGACATGCGCCGCGAGAATCTACAGATCGCGATCGTCGTCGACGAGTACGGGGGTACCGCGGGGATCGTCACCCTCGAAGACATCGTCGAGGAGATCGTCGGCGAAATCGGCGACGAGTACGACGAACCTGCAGCGTCCCCGGTATCCCCGATCCCGAAGCGTCAACGAGTCGATGGTTTGCTTCTCGTGGACGATTTCGAGTCCGTCACCGCGATCACGCTTCCGGCAGGTCCGTACGACACCGTGGCAGGATTCATGCTGCACCGACTCCAGCGTGTCCCACAACTCGGTGACACCGTCATTTTCGAGGGGCACCGGCTCACCGTCAGCACCCTCGACGGTCGCCGCATCTCGGGCATCCGGGTCACTCACCCACACTCTGCGACGCACGGACAGGTAATCCAATCGACCCAGTAGGTTCCGCAGCAATCTCCTTATGGGGCGACGCTCTTGTCGGGTGAACGCTCACCGACAATGCGCATTCCTCACAGCTTCCGTTTCGGTGGGTGGAGATCACAGTTCGTCGTAATGCCTCGAATGTCGGCACTGAGATCGCAGAAAACGTGCGCATGCCCGGCGAGCAATGCGTCGGTCTCGCATTGAATCTCATGATGCTGGCGGGCGATGGCGTATCTGATGACGGCGCTGCGTCGATCGATCCGCATGACCTGGGCGGCAGCCGATTCGTCGTCGAGCGTTGTGGCCGCTATCCGGTCATAACCGATCAGAAGTCGCTGATGGGCAAGAGCCACCGGCGCATCCTCGGCCAGCAACACCGGCAGTACGTCGCGGTCGATTCGTTGCAAGGGATAACGGAGAATCCGATAGCCGAGACGCATGACCGCTCGCGCGGAGTCGCTACACCAGGTCACTGCGGGCTCTGAGCGGTCTGGGCAAAAAGGGCGGAACCCTCGTCGGGCATAACAGGCCTTTCCGCTGGGGCAAATTGCTTTGGCACTCTGCGTACCCGCAGGCCTGTTCGTCAAACGGCGCCGAGCTCACTGCTCTCACCTCGTTCGTGGCCGATAAGGGGTGATCGTCTCGCTGGGAGTGCTCCGGCAATGGGCGCGGTATGCCACTGGCTTTCGAATAGACCCTGGCAGATATCGCGAGCGCCACCCCTCCTGGGCCGAAATACCCGTTGGGTGTCCCCTACTGACCTCGAGCGTCCCGACCAGCCACCGGGCTCTCGGCGGGTCGACTCGCATAATCCGGCACCCGGGGTGTCGTCGAGTATCGACGCTGTGGTGCGTCTATGGGGGAACGGACGCCAGATCGCTTCGAAGGGTGTTGCTGCCGGCCGAGATTCCCGGAGATGAAGGTGGGGGTTGTGAGCCGACGCAATCTTCGACGGTTGTCGATTCGATCGGCAGTTCCTAGGATCGATAGCACAGGAGATGGAAACGAACCTCGGGCGCTCGTACTGAGGTGGTTTCCCATCGGCGACGGTTCCGATACCGGACAAGGAGCGGACCATGAGCCCGCAACCGATCTTCGCGGACGGGATCTACCGTAGCTCGGACTCCGGGCTTCCGATCCGCCGTTGGTGTCGAGAACGCCTGCAACAGTGGAGTGTTCCGCATTCTCTGATGTCTTTCAAGACATCGCTGGGCCGATGCACGGTTGTCTGCGCCGGCACCGGCATAGCGTTACCGCCGGTGGTGATTGTCTCGGGTTCGGGTTTGAATACCGCGACGTCCTTACCACTCGCCTTCACGTTGAAAGCACGTAGACGACTCTTTCTCGTCGATCTCCCCGGCCAACCGGGGCTCAGTTCCGCGCACGGCCCCCGCACGGACACTTCTCGACGTACGGAGCCTGGCTGAGCGAGTTGCTTCCTCGGTTGACCGCCGAACCGGTCGTGATCGTCGGACACTCGATCGGCGCTGCCGCGGCACTTGCCTGCTCCCCGTCACCGCAGGTGGCGGGGTTGGTGCTGGTCAACCCGCTGGGTTTCGTCTCGATGCACCATTCGTCGATGTTTCGGGCTCTACGGTTGAGATGGTCGATCTTTCCGTCCACGGAACACAGTGAACAATTGCTCTCTCAACTTCTTTCGCCGGGATTTGTTCCGGACACGACACTCATCAGTTGGTATTGCTTGCTCGGGGAGCACTGCGTCGGATTGCGCTACGACCATCCGCTGCCCCCGACAACGATCCACAGGTGGGCAACTGCCGGAACTCCGGTCGCTGTGGCGGCGGGGTCGCACGACCGGTTCCTCACTGCCGATCGTCTTCGGGGGCCGGTGCGCTCGCTTCTAGGTGTGGAAGTGCAGACGATCCACAATTGCGGCCATCTCGCTGTGCGCGAAGCACCGTCCGCGGTCGCGGCGATAGTGGAGGCGATCACCTCCACCAGCAGATGAGGTGTGCCTGCTCCAAAGCATTCTCTGCCGAACATGCCGACGTCACGAGGAATGGGCCCCGGTTGTGAGGGGCTGTGCTGCCAGTCTCGTTTCCGTAGAATGAACGGACAACGGTCGCGGCCCCGAGTCGGATCCCTTTTGCGGACTCTCGCCCATCGGGTGTGGCCGAAAGGAGGTCCCGGTGGATTCGTCCGAGCATCTCCTGCCGACGTCACGACGAAGCCGGGTACTGATCGGCGTCTTGGTTGCGTTCATACTGGCACTTCTGACAGTGCCGCGATTCGTGCTCGTTTACACCGACTGGTTGTGGTTCGGCGAAGTCGGCTACCGCAATGTGTGGACCACGATCTTGTACACACGGATAGCGTTGTTTGCCGGGGTCACCGCCGTCATCGGGACGATCATCTTTTTCGCGCTGACCCTCGCATACAGATCTCGCCCGTTGTTCGCGTACTCGGCTGCCCGCGGCCACGACCCCCTCGAGCCGTACCGCGCGATGGTGACCCGCAGGCATCGCCGGCTCGCGATCGTCATCTCTTTGGTGATCGCGTTGCCGTTCGGACTCCACGCCCAATCGAACTGGATGATTGTTCAACTGTTCGTCCGCGGAGGTTCCTTCGGCTCACGCGACGCCGAGTTCGGGCACGACATAGCGTTTTACGTTTTCGACCTGCCGTTTTACCGGATGGTGTTGAACTGGCTCTTCATCGTCGTGTTCCTCGCACTGCTGGCCAACCTATGCGCGCATTACCTGTTCGGCGGGATCCGACTCCAACTCAAGGACGGACTCCCCGCAATCACCCGACCTGCGCGGATCCAGGTGGCAATACTGCTGGGAACCTTCATCGCACTCAAAGCGGTGGCCTACTGGTTCGACCGGTACTCACTTCTGTGGAGCGGCCGCAAGGAACCGACATTCACCGGCGCCGGATTCACCGACATCAATGCCGTTTTGCCGGCCCGGTTGATCATGGTCGCGATCGCGGTCGTCTGCGCTGCTGCATTCTTCGCCGCGATATTTCTGCGCGACATACGGATACCCGCGATGGCCGCTGCCCTGCTTGTTCTCTCGTCCATCCTCGTAGGGGGTATCTGGCCGGCGCTCGTCGAGCAGTTTTCGGTGCGCCCGAACGCCGCTGACCGAGAACGTGTCTACATCGAACGCAACATCGCCGCCACACGCGAAGCGTACGGACTGAGCGAGGATCGGATCGAGTACCTCGACTACCCCGGTGTCGGCACCCGCTCACCGCGGGAGGTGCCCGCCGACATCACCACCACCGCCAATGCCCGACTACTCGATCCGACGATCCTCTCGCGCACGTTCACCCAGCAACAACAACTGAAAAACTTCTACGGCTTCACCCCTACCCTCGACATCGACCGATACAACCTCGACGGCGACATCTCCGACTACATCGTCGCAGCGCGGGAGTTGTCCCCGAACAGCCTCAGCGGCAACCAAACCCAATGGATCAATCGTCACACCGTCTACACCCACGGCAACGGATTCGTGGCCGCGCCGGCCAATCGCGTCAACGCCGCAGTACGAGACGTCGCCGGTCAAAGTTCCACCAGCGACAGTGGATACCCGATCTACACGGTCAGCGACATCGCCACCCAATCAGCCGGTACGCAACTCATTCCCGTCGAGCAACCCCGTATCTACTACGGGGAGGTGATCGCCCAAGCCGACCCGGACTACGCGATCGTCGGCGCCTCCGGCGAGAGTGAACCGCGCGAGTACGACACGGACACTTCGCAATACACCTACACCGGCAGCGGCGGTATACCCATCGGTAACTGGATCAACCGGTTGGCGTTCGCCGCGAGATACACCGAACGGAACATCTTGTTCTCGGGCGCCATCGGCGCAGAGTCCAAAATTCTCTTCAACCGGGATCCGGCGTCGAGAGTCGAAGCCGTCGCTCCGTGGCTGACCACTGACGACAACCCATATCCCACTGTCGTCGACGGCCGCATCACCTGGATAGTCGATGCGTACACCACCCTGGCGAACTACCCGTACTCCCAGCCCGGGGCGCTCAGCGAACCCACCCTCACCGTCTCGGGGACACCGCGGCCGGCCCCGGAAATCTCGTACGTCCGCAACTCCGTCAAAGCCACCGTCGACGCCTACGACGGCACCGTCAATCTCTACCAGCTCGGCGACGACCCCGTCCTCGACGCGTGGATGAACGTCTTCCCCGGTACCGTCAAACTCGAAAGCGACATCTCACCCGATCTGCGTGCTCACTTCCGGTACCCAGAGGACCTGTTCCGCATCCAACGCGACCGCCTGGCCAAGTACCACGTCAACGATCCCCGAGAATTCTTCACCAACAACGCCTTCTGGTCGGTCCCGAGTGACCCGAGCGCCGACGAGGTCACCGGCCAACCCCCCTACTACGTCACCGTCGGAGACCAGGAGACCGCACAACCGTCCTTCCGGCTCACCAGCGCGATGGTCGGATTCAACCGAGAGTTCCTCTCCGCCTACATCTCCGTCCTCTCGGACCCCGAAGACTTCGGGAAGTTCCAGATCTTGCGACTGCCCACCGACACCCAAACCCAAGGACCACAACAAACACAGAACTCGATGATCTCCGACACCCGAGTCGCTTCCGAGCGGACCCTGCTCGAACGCTCGAACCGCATCCACTACGGCAACCTCCTGACATTGCCGATCGCCGGCGGCGGCTTCCTGTACGTCGAACCCCTGTTCACCGAACGATTGAGCACCCAAGCCGACGGCTCGACCTTCCCCCAACTCTCCCGTGTCCTCGTCAGCTACCGAGAACCCGGAACAGGCGGCGTCAGAGTCGGATACGCCCCCACCCTCGCAGAAGCTCTCGACCAAGTCTTCGGGCCCGGCACCGGAACAATCGCCACCGCCCCCGGCGGAGACGCCGCTGCTCCACCCCCTTCCACCGCGCCACCCCCGCAGCAGACACCATCCATACCCGCCGATCCCGGATCCGATCTCACCACCGCAGTGACCGAACTCAACCGCGCCCTCGCCGACCTGCGCACCGCACAACAAAGCGGCTTCGGCACCTACGGCGACGCCCTCGACCGACTGCAACAAGCCATCGACGCATACCTCCAAGCAGGCGGACGCTGAATGCGCACCCGCCCACTCGGATCAGGAGGCAATCTCATATGACGAACCACTCTCGGCCTGAGTTTGAACTGACGCATCACCGCACGGCGGCGTGTCCGTAGGTATCGGATGCCTGACTTTTGACGATCGTCGGTTACTGTGGCGCACGGTGTGCCGGGAAGTCTGGTCGGCGGCAGCTCGATGCTGTCCCGTTCAACCAGGAGAGCCATGAACCACCCCACGCCTCGTACCCCGATCGTTTCGCGTGACGTGCCCCTCGAATCCGGGTTCCGCTGCCCCGGCGACGAACTGCAACTGCACACCTCCGCGCGCAAGATCCTGCAGACGTGGACACTGTCCTGGACACTGCAGCGACTGCGTACGTCATTGAGCGACACCCTCGTGCTCGCAGTCGGCTCGGCATCACCGCTACCGGCAGCTGTGATCATCCCCGGCGCCGGATTGAGCGCGGCACTGCTCGAACCCGCGCTCGCTGAGATCGCCTGCACCCGAAGAGTATTCGTCGTCGATATACCCGGCGAACCAGGGATGAGCGCCGCCCGCCGCCCCGCCTCCGCTGACCTCGATCACTACGGCCGCTGGCTCGACGAGGTCACCGACGCGCTCGGCGAGAAATCCATCGTGCTGATAGGCCATGCCTTGGGCGGTGCCATCGTCCTTTCCTCCACACCCCACCCTCGTGTCGCCGGCACGGTTCTGGTCAACCCGGAGCGACTCTGTCGCTCCCGCTGGTATTCCTGGGGCGCCCTGCGACGGTTCCTATGGCGCAGAAGCACCGACATCGACGCAGCGCAGCACTACCTCGAACACGTCACCGGACCACAGTTCATTCCCTCCCCCGAGCTGGTGACCTGGTTCTGCAACGTCGGCGCCAACTGCCACCCGACCCCATCGCGACCACTGCTGAGCAAGGACAGATTCACCATCTGGACCCGGCATGCCCCGATGACCGTCGCGGCCGGCGCTGACGACCCCGTCTCTCGCCGCCAAGCCGTGTACCGCGCCGTGAAGGACCACACCGCCTCGGTGATGCTTCTCCCGAAGACCGGACACCTGGCCCCGGTCGAAGATCCGCTCTGCCTCTCGCAGATCTTACGAAAGCACGAACTCCCCGCCCGACGGTCTGCCCCCGGCGAGTGACAGCCGGAGGCAAACCAGTACGCGGGATACCTGCGACCCGAAGGACACCCCTTGCGAATCACGCACACAGGGCGAAACTTGTCAGCGCCGAATTGGCCGGGTCAACTATTTGCGCTTGGTGGGTAGGGCCGAAGTGTCAGTCCTTCGGGTCCGTCTTGGGTTCCGGAGCGGGTTCGGTCTTCCTGTAGGCGCGGCGCAGTTGCCAGATCCGCGCACCGCCTACGGAGGCCATCACCAGTACCCCGCCGATAGCGGCGAAAAGCAGAGCCACCCCGAGCGGCAGTTCGAAGTCCCAGGCGAAGAATGAGATGGCGACCTGCTTGGTGTTCTGCAGGATGAAGATCAACAAAATGATGACAACGATGGCGCCCATGGCAACTGCTATCCACATTCGTCCGGCATTGGTGTGCTCGATGTCCGCCTGTGTCGGAGACGTCGACGAGTGAGGTACCTTTTCCCCCTTCGGTTTGTGGAAGGGCGTGCCGGATGCCGACGCGATGTGGGGATCTTGTGTGCTCATAGCGCTCTCCTTGGTCTCCAGACCTACCGGAGCAGAGGGTGAACTCGCTGTTCGCCTATCTTTGAGGATATATCTGGCTACGCGACGGTGCACGGGCGAAATCGCTGAACAAATGAAGGAAACTTCGTCTACACATCGACCTGGTGCCCTCGTCTCCCTGTATGGGATGCTCGAAGAGCAGTCGATAAATGGGGCGATGCGCCATGGCGTTCATTCGCGGAATCCGAGCGACGGCGGTGCTGGCGCTTCTGATCTGGGTGGGAGCCTGCTCATGGTTCTCCGACGACGGGTCGAACTGTTGTCTCCCCCCATGGGGCGATCGGTGCCCGATATATCTCGAGCGGTGGGGAAGACGGTCCGCTCGGTCGCTGCGTCAACGGCGACGAGGAACGCAATGGTGGACAAATCCAGCAATTCGCCGATGGAGTCATCTATTGGACGGAGTCCACCGGTGCCTGGGAGGTCTACGGGCAGATCGGGGAAAAGTACGCCGCGGTCGGAGGGCCGACGTCGGGGGTTGGTTGGCCCATCAGCGGTGAGCTGAGCACGCCCGACAATTCGGCACGGTTCAACAGGTTCGAGCACGGCAACACCTACTTCTCGGAAGCCGGTACCCATCCTGTCTACGGGGCGATCTTCGACGCGTGGGGGCGTCAGGGCTTCGAGAGTGGACGCTTCGGTCTACCGACGTCCGACGAGTTCGAGGTGCCGGACGGTCGGCAAACCAACTTTCAAGGTGGATGGATTCGCTGGGTGAGCGGCACCGGTCAGATTCTCACCTCGTAGAAAACCGGCTGCATGCCGCTTGTTGGTGTTGGCCGATGCTCAGACGCGTCCGTCTCCGTTCCACAGTGACGGTACGGGGGTCCGCACAACGGCATGACCACCGGGCGGACAGGTGGCTCGCACACAGGCTGGAGACAAATCACAAACGGACACTTCTTCCGAGCAAAAATGGCGCAATTCGCCATGAACAACGCTGCGCGGTAAACCTTCTCAATCTCGATGAGACCTCAGTTGGCCTCCATGCACGTTCAGCGTGCCCACCACTGGCGCTGTTGCGCCCAGGCATTGATCTCCCCCGCTCTTGAAGGTGACGCATTGGCAGCGCTTGTCCTTCTACCGCGGCGCGCTTGGCGGGTTGCTCACAGCTCGAACGGAACTCGACGGGGTGCATCAATTGACATCGAGATGGCCAAACGCCGCAATCGCGCTCCACGACAACACCACCGCGATCGTGGTGAGGACGACGAACGCAGAAAAGGACACACCTTCGACGAGTTGATTGTCCCCGACCGCGTAGAAGAACGGAGAGACCAGTCTGGCCGGACGAAGCCAGCCCACCACGGGCGCAAGCGAATTGATCAGATACGCAGCTGCAGCGATCATCGATGCCACGCCCAACGCTATCGGACGACTTCCTGTCGAATCGCCGATACGTGCGCTGCTCCCCATGCCTGGGTGCGGGGTGCACCGCCCGTTCTCTGGCTCGATCGGGGGACGGGCAACTAGATGGAACCGCATATCTTCGAACCGAACTACGAAGCATGAGGTGGCCCGCCGGGTTCGCCGCGAGGTACGTCATCCGGCGGGCCGTACATGCCGCTGGCCGCCACGGATAGCGGCATGCGTTCAGGATGCCCACCCGGCGTGCCGTCGGGGACGCCGAGTGGGCTGTTGCGCGCCGTAGTCCGGGGAGACGGGCGCGCAGTTCAGAGGCCCGCCGGGGTCTACAGGTGACGAGACTCCGGCGGACCGATACATGCCCGAGCTGAACAGGCACCGGGCATGCAATCCAGGTGGTCCGCTGCAAGCACGCAACTGCAGGGGGGTGTACTCACTGCGGACCGTGGGGAGCCTAACGCGCCACCGCCGCCAGGTAAAGGCAGTCAAAAGCCGCGGCGACTCCGGAGCTCGGGATTGACGTTTATCGTTCCTGGTCAAGCACTTTCGGTGTTCAGCGAACTTTTCCATGCCCTAGCGGCGCGCCGGACGGATGCGTCAACGTCGTCGTCCAGGCGATGACGGCGATGGCAGAGGCCAGAATGGCTGCGGGCGCGATGTACTTCAGCCAACGGTTCATGAACGTCAGCGTAGCGGCGCGACCTGGGCGCGAGCGGGCAAGTTCGTAGGCGTGCGCGGACACTGTCACGGCGAGGGTGCGGCCCACCCCCGGCGAGTGACAGCCGGCAGGCAGGCCGTGTGCGGCATCCCCGAACTCGAATGACTGTCTTGCCGCACCAAATGCGTACCCGGATACCGGACATCGAAACCTCGGCCGGAGGAAATATTCAACCAGATTTTCGTCAAGCTTCGTCGAGGCCGAGCACGCGGCACATGACGAGTAGGCGCCCTCCGACGAACGAAAATCTGCGGACGGCAGCCTCGAAATTGTGGGCTTCGTGCGGCGCCTGACAGCACGAGCGATGCGGTGATCTGCGAAGGCTCGCATCACCGTCCGAGAGGGGCGTCGTCAGCAACCAGGCGCACCGATGAGCACGCCTCGCCAGAAGGACGGGTGACGGCCGCGAGGAGCCGGTCCACCGAACAGGTGGCCTACTCGCTATCCACGGTCTACTCCCCCTCCGGGACACAGCCCTCAGCAATCACCGTCGGCTGCCGCACGCAGAGCCGCGATGATCGCTGCCTGCTCCTGCGGTGTGGCGTTCTTCCAGGACCTGACGGCAGTTGCCTGGATCATGGCCAGGACCGCATCGACGTCACCACCGAACGTCATCAACGTGGGTTGAACGTCTATGCAGCTCTGGGCAAGTTCTGCCTCGGAAATCTCGAGCGGAACACTGACTGCGGTCGTCAATCCTTCGGGGGTGACTTCGTAGGTTTCTGTACTGGTAGTCGGGTGAGCGCTTCGCGGGTGCAGCGCAGCGGTAGCGGGTTGTGTTGAGGCCACTACGGCAGGGCGGCTTCCGGACACCCGAGCGGTGCCTGCACCATTGACCTCGTTGTTGGGATCACCGCTCGTCGAGCATGACATCGTCAGGGCCGCTGGAATCAGAAGCACGCTGAACAGTGGGACGAGGCGGCTCCGAATGACATGACGTACTGGGATGATCGTTCGATCCGACTGGCGGTTCATCGTCGGTCCTCCGTCATGTCTTACCCCGTAATCCTCCGTCATGTCTTACCCCGTAAGAGGGGTGGAAGTAGCGGCGTTGAGTCATGATTTGCCGCCGAGGCGCTCGAACACACTCGATCGACGCCGTGTAGTAAGCAACGATCGAGGATCAGGACGGAACGGCACGCGTGTTGCCGCGGGGAGGACGTGGCAATGCGCTACGGGATGAAAAACAGCATCGCCATCAGGACAACGCACGACATTGCTGCTGCCACCGGCACCAGGATAGGCGGAGTGTCGTCACTATTCATGTGTCCTCGGTCGCTGACTCATCAGAGCCGGAAGACTACCCCGGCAGGGAGTGTCCGGCAACATATCCCGGCCGCGGGGTACTCGGGCGATATCCCGCTGAGGTATCAGAAGGATATCTCCGTCATTGAGCTCTCGTATCGCAACGGAGGCACTTCCTCACCGGATCCACCGGTTGCGATTTGAGCAATCGCAGCATCAGCCTCTACGGTCGGACAAGCTCGAGCACGCCTACTAGTCGACATCGGTCACTATGTCGGGCGAGCGCGACATACATCCCCCGGGGCGTTGTGTCGCACTGCGATCGTCCGGTGTGGTGGCTTCCTGAGGAGGACACGTGAGCGCAGTGAAAGAAGCTTGGCGAGGTATCCGGAAACCGGTTTTCGTTCCCGCGTCGATCGTCATCGTGGCCATGATCGTGTTCTCCGTGGTCTATGCAGGTACTGCGGAAGATGCGTTCGGCACTCTGAATTCGGCGATCAGCGACGGTGTCGGATGGTGGTACATCCTCACCGCCACCGGTTTCGTGATTTTTGCGCTGTACTGCGGTGTCAGCCGTGTCGGCAACATCCGGTTGGGACGTGACGACGAGCAGCCCGAGTTCGGGATGCTCTCGTGGTTCGCGATGCTCTTCAGCGCCGGTATGGGCATCGGCCTGGTGTTCTACGGAGTAGCCGAACCACTTTCGCACTATGTGAACCCTCCCGTCGCGGGCGGAGTCGCCGGATCCACGGACGCCGCAGCCAATCAAGCGATGGAACTGACGATGTTCCACTGGGGTCTGCATGCCTGGGCTATCTACGTCGTCGTCGGTCTGGGTCTGGCGTACATGACGTACCGAAAGGGTCGTCCGCTGTCGATCCGTTGGCTGCTCGAGCCGCTCCTCGGACGCGCTCGCATCGAAGGCGGTATCGGTCATACGATCGATGCGATCGCGATCATCGGCACGTTGTTCGGTGTCGCGACCTCGCTCGGTTTCGGCGTGCAACAGATTTCGGCCGGTCTGGACTACCTCGGCTGGGTGGAGACCGGAAACGTGCTGACGGTCGTCCTGATTACGTGTGTCACCGGGCTGGCCACGTTTTCCGTTGTCTCCGGAGTATCCAAGGGGCTCAAGTGGCTCTCGAACATCAACATGGTTCTCGCCGCGAGTCTCGCGATTTTCGTCCTCGTGCTCGGTCCGACTCTTTTTCTGATGCAGTCGTGGGTGCAGAACCTGGGTGGGTACGTCCAGGCTTTGCCTGAGCTGATGCTGCGCACGTCTCCGTTCGCCGAAGACGGTTGGGCCGGTGCGTGGACGATCTTCTACTGGGGTTGGTGGATGAGCTGGGCGCCGTTCGTCGGCATGTTCATCGCGCGCATCTCACGCGGCCGCACCATCCGTGAATTCGTCTTCGGTGTACTGCTCGCCCCCACTGTCATCGGATCTCTGTGGTTCACGATCTTCGGGGACTCCGGCATTCTCCGTCAGCGCAACGACGGCGACATGCTCACAGCTGACGGGTCAGTCGACACCAACACATCCTTGTTCCATCTTCTCGACGGTCTTCCCCTGTCCACGGTGACCAGTGTCCTGGCCATCGCAGTGGTGGTGTTCTTTTTCGTCACCTCCTCCGACTCCGGCTCTCTGGTCATCGACATCCTCTCCACCGGCGGCGATTTGGAGACACCGAAGATCACACGGGTCTACTGGTCGGTGCTCGAGGGTGTGGCCGCAGCGGTACTGCTCCTCGTCGGTGGAAGTGGCTCGTTGACAGCGCTGCAAACCGCGTCGATAGCGACCGCGGTGCCCTTCTCGATCGTCTTGGTACTCGCGTGCGTATCCATGCTCAAAGCGTTCCGCTACGACGTGGCCACCACCCCGCGATACTTACGCGTCTCCTCGCACGGTTCGGGCGCCACCACCGGCGAGGAACTGTTACCGACAGAGAAAGCCCGCGGAAAACGCCACCCCAGCGGCATCTCTGCTACCTTCGCCGGCCTTGCTCCCTCGACGCGGGATCTTCCGAAGCAGGACACTGACGAGCATCTCGTGCTGGCAGTGCACGAGGTGTCCTCGCACTCCATCGACGTGGATCCGGCGACCGGTGCGATCGCGTACTCCGGCAACGGAGTACTCGACGATCCGCTCGGCGGCGAAATCTTCGATACTCCCGAATTCGCGCAGTCGGCAGAAGGGCACTCCCAGGCCAGCGGCCGCGACGAGACCGTCTAACTCTGCATCCGCGAACGAGAGAGTGTTCTCGCCAGTGTCCACCGAAAGCAGGCTGCACCCCGTGACGCAACAGCCACCCCGCCCTTCTGCCGGCAAGCGGGCGCTCTTCGCTCGTGGCTCGTGGACCGAAACGGCGCGTATCGCTGCCCTCTTACGCGGTGAGACCGTCGGTGGTGCTCTGTTGCTGGCCGCCACGGTCGTTGCGCTCGTCTGGGCGAATTCGCCGTGGTCGAACGCCTACGACGCACTGTCCGAATTCCGAATCGGCCCCAGCGCATTGGGGTTGAATCTGCCTCTGGAGACCTGGGCAGCAGATGGACTACTGGCGATCTTCTTCTTTGTCGTCGGGCTCGAACTCAAACGTGAGTTCGTCGCGGGCGATCTGCGTGATCCTGCCCGGGCAGCGCTTCCGATAGCTGCCGCCGTGGGCGGCATGCTCACCCCGGCGCTCATCTTCGTCCTGGTCAATCTTCGGACCGGGGACGGGGCACTGGCCGGCTGGGCCATCCCGACAGCGACCGACATCGCGTTCGCCGTCGCGGTGTTGGCGGTGGTGAGCACGCACCTTCCCTCGTCCCTGAGAACATTTCTGTTGACCTTGGCGGTGGTGGACGACCTTCTCGCCATCACCGTCATCGCCATCTTCTATACCGACGATCTCGATGTCGCGATGTTGGGGGCGGCCCTGATTCCGTTGGCCTTGTTCACTCTGGCGGTCCAGAAGAAGGTGCGGTCGTGGTGGGTTCTCCTACCGCTCGCCGGTGCGACCTGGGTACTGGTACACGAATCCGGTATCCATGCCACCGTGGCCGGAGTGCTCCTCGGGTTCGCAGTCCCTGTCATTCGCAGCAGGGCTGCCGGGGGCCCGGATGCGGGACCGGGCTTGGCGGAACACTTCGAACGCCGCATCAGGCCTGTCTCAGCGGGTTTCGCGGTACCGGTGTTCGCGTTCTTCGCGGCCGGAGTCACTGTGGGCGGAATATCCGGACTGACGAGTGCTCTGACCGATTCCGTTGCGCTGGGCATCATTGCAGGGCTGGTGGTCGGCAAAATGGTCGGGGTGTTCGGCACGACCTATATCCTCTCCAGGTTCACCCGGGCCGTACTCGATGAAGGTTTGTCCTGGATCGACGTCTTCGGGGTGGCGATTCTGGCGGGCATCGGCTTCACGGTCTCGTTGTTGATCGGAGATCTCGCCTTCGGTGCAGGCTCCTTGCGCGATGACCATGTCAAGATTGGTGTTCTCGCCGGCTCCGTTCTGGCTGCTCTGTTGGCGTCGATCGTGCTTCGTCTGCGTAACCGCGCATACCGGATCATCGCCGAGAACGAGGCCCGCGACGACGACGGTGACGGGATCCCCGACGTGTATCAGTCGACCGATTGAATTCGGCTACCACAACGGCATCGGGGGAATCACCGGTTCATGACCGAAATTTCTTGCGCCACTGGATCGGGTAGGTGGTGGCATCTATCAATTCCTGCCGCTGCCGCGCACGAAGGCCTCCGAGGCGGCGCGCACTGTCGATTCCGATGCCGTCCAACAGGCGTTGCGCGCCAACAGGTCCCACGCCGGGTAGCGATTTCATCAAGTCTACGACCTTGATGCGGGCGATGATCTCGTCACGATCTGCCGCGTCGAGAACATCTCGTACACCGATGTGACTGGCCTTGAGTTGCTGGAGCATTCGCGCACGGGCCATGCGGGCATGTTGGGCGTTGACGAGCCCGAGGCGGCGTTGTCGATCGGTCAGCGGCGGAGGTCTCACAGTTACCCTCGGTGCGCAGCTATTCTCGTACCGCCGGAACCCCATCTCGTGGGTTCTCGAAAATTCGAACAGCTTGCGCAACAACAGAATAAGCAACAGAGGGAACCTGGGCTTCAGCAGGCAGCGCCGACAGCTTCTCCTTGGTCAATGCCGAATTCAGTGCCCGCAGCGGTGTCGCCGCCCTACCCATCCAGGGCGTTAAGACCTCCACTGCGCTCGTGTGAGGAACACCGAGACGCCCCACTTCGTCGACGACCTTGTCGAAGGTCAACCACACCTGATCGTCGAGCTGTTCGGCGAAGAGGGTGTAAGCACCCCAGGTCCATTGAGCACGTTGAAGATTCGCACTCACACTGATGGCACCGTCAGCGGTACGACCGCGTAACTGCCCGTCCTCCCACTCCCAGTCGATCACCGGGTCGGGTTCGGTTCGCCTGTGCGGTATGGACATCTCGATCGCGTTCGCTCTCATCGTTTCCTTGCGCTCATGCGGGTGCTTCGGTTGCGCAGAAGAGGCTCTGCGTCCCTCGGACTGGCGATCATGCAACCACGTTTGACCGGTGGTGTGAACCGAGGAATTCCGTCTCGAGTCGCACCCGGCCACTGTTTACGCAGGTATGCCTGGTTTTCGCGCGGCCGAAATCGATATACGACTGTGACATTGTCGCCAGTCGTGTGCGTCTGCGTGTTCAACATCGTTGTCTGGAACAACATTTGGACAGAACCCGCGCGAAAGACGGCGGTGTTGCTACCTCGATCACGGCTCGTGTTAGGTTCGAACCGAAGATCGCCGATCCCGGTCGAGCGCAGCGCACGCGCTCGATCGGAGGTAACGGCGCCACGAGAAACATCGACCTGGGCACAGTTGACCTCGGTACAACGGGAAGGCTCGATTCATGACAGGCATGCACTTTCGCGGTATCTCTCTGCGACGATCGTCGATCGCACTGGCAAGTGGTGCGATGCTCCTGACTGCCGTTACGGCGTGCACATCGACGAGCGACACAGACAGCGCCGATCACCTGCAGTCCCTACAGGACAAAGGCGCGATCACGGTCGGGTTTGCCGGCGAAGCGCCGTACAGCTTCGAGGAGAACGGTCAACTCACCGGCGCAACCGTGGCGTTGCACCGCGAAATATTCTCCCGGTTGGGTATCGACACGGTCGAAGGGGTCAACGCCGACTTCGGCTCTCTGATCCCTGGCCTGCAGGCGAACCGCTTCGACGCCGTCAGTGCGGGTATGTCCATCCTTCCGAAGCGATGTGAGCAGGCCGCGTTCGGTGACCCCGAATTCAACTACACGACGGCCCTGATGGTTCCGGCGGGCAACCCGCAGAACCTCACGGACATGGAGTCCATCGCGGCCTCCGGCGCGAAACTGGCCACCATGACAGGTGCGATCGAATCCGACTACGCCGATGCACTGGCCATTCCTGCTGTCCAAGTGGCCTCACCGCAAGACGGGATGGACGCCGTTACCTCCGGTCGTGCTGACGTGTTCGCATTGACCGCCATCTCACTGAACTGGATGAAGAACAACAACCCCGGCGCTGCTGTCGACGTCACTGATTCCTTCGTCGCCACAATCAACGGAAAGCCACAGGTCGGGGCAGGTGCGACGGTCTTCCGCACCGATGACACCGAACTTCGTGAGGCCTACAACGCGGAACTTGCGAAAATCACCTCGGACCCGCAGAAATATCTCGAGATCGTCGGCCCCTTCGGGTTTACGGAAAAAGAACTCCCCGATCCGGAACTGACCACTGACAAGTTGTGCTCGGGAGCCGCTTGAGGTAGCTGGTAGCTCCCGATGAGTACGAATATCGATGCCCTTGTCGAGGCGTGGCCACGTATCACCGACGGTGTCGCGGTCACCGCCGCACTGACTCTCGGTGGGGCAGCATTGGCCTTTGTACTCTCGCTCGTCCTCGGCTATGCGGTCGGTGTGCGCAACCGTTGGATGAGGTATCCGGCGCGGGTGGTGATCGAGTTCTTTCGAGGAACTTCCCTTCTCGTACAACTGTTCTGGCTTTTCTACGTACTTCCGTTGTTCGGCTATCAACTCGAACCGATGTTGTGCGGAGTTCTGGCGCTCGGTCTGAACTACGGCGCGTACGGCGCCGAGGTGGTTCGGGGAGCTATGGCGGCTGTACCGATCGCGCAGAAGGAAGCATGCATCGCCCTGGGTTTCTCACCGTGGCTGCAGGTACGCAAGGTCCTCTTCCCTCAGGCTTGGGTACAGATGGTCCCTCCGCTGACGAACCTGCTGATACAGCTCCTCAAAGGAAGCGCCCTGGCCAGTTTCATCCTGCTTCAGGACCTGACTTATCAGATCGAGCAGCTGCGCCGCGGGACCGGCGACACGATCTTCGCGTTCGGCGTGGGGCTGATCGTCTACTTCGTTCTTGCGTATGCGTTGACGTTGGTGATGAACGTGGTCGAGATCCGTGCCAAACGCCGTCTCGGTCTCGGGCCGTCGCTGCGAGAAGTACTCAGCATCAAGCCCGATCGAGGCGATGAACTCGTAGGAGTGGGGCGATGAGCGTCGAATGGAGTTGGCAACGCGCCGCTGACTCACTCCCGATCCTGATCGACGGCTTCAAGATCACGTTGCTGGCGACAGTGCTCGGAATGGCAATCGCATCGGTTCTCGGTTTGGTGATTGCGATCGCTCGCCGCACCTGCCCTGCGTACGTGCGAGTTCCCCTGCGCTGGATCACCGAGTTCATCCGGCTGACCCCGCTCGTCGTCCAACTCCTGCTCGTGTACTACCTGCTTCCGCAATTTTCCGCGCTGCAGATCGGTATCGCTGTTCTGGGTGTCCACTATTCGACGTATATGGCCGAGGTGTACCGCGCAGGAATCGAAGCGGTTCCCCTCTCTGTCAGGATTTAGTGAGACACTCGGAGGCAACCGAGATCACTCACTGA
>NZ_JBJURM010000043.1:0-40113 GCF_046097995.1 Rhodococcus sp. 5A-K4 | reverse complement strand
CGGCGGCGTAGATGCCGGCGGGGCCGGCGCCGACGATCGCGACCCGGAGTGGGCGGTTGGAGTCAGTCATCGTGAGGACAGCTACCTTCTTCGAAGTTCGGACAACATATCGACAAGTATCCAATTTAGCCGAACCTAAGCACAGTGCCTCGGTTGCGGCCGAACGGATCCACACTCTCACTCGATCGGTTGTGGGTAAACCTATTCTTTCTTCCCATTCTCCCGTTGTCTCGGGTATTCGGGGTAGGGGCCTGGTCCTTGACGGGCCACAATTTCAAGTTGTGGGGGAGTATTGGCGTTATGAGTGACGAGCTTCGCGAATCCGACAACATCGATGGCAAGAAGGCGTCTGCGGGGCCGTTCCTCTTGGCTGTTGCCATCGTCGCCTTGATCCTGGGTGGAATCTTCGTCGCATCGTGGATCTCGCCGGCCGAGGAGAACGTCACCGAGTCTGACCGCGTGAGCCGCTCCGTCACCGACTACGTCGATGCCGAGAATCGAAATGACGCGGAGACGGTCAAGACCCTGACCTGCGCGAGCTTCAATTCGAGCACTGGTCCGATGGCCGGAGTCGACGGGACGGTCGAACTGAAGGGTGTGGACGGGGTCGTGGTCAACGGCGATCGTGCCCGGGCCGACGTGACGATCACCGGCGGCGGAGCGGGCGAGCGGGTCTCGACCTGGGCCCTGACCCGTGACGGCAACCGTTGGGTCGTCTGTAACTGACGGCCCGCTCAGGCGCTCACGGCAGTCTTGTGAAAACATGGACTACGTGAGTTACGCAGGCGATCTGACGCCGGAGCAAGCCTGGGAGCTGCTCCGCGAAAACCCCGACGCCGTGCTGGTCGACGTGCGGACCGATGCGGAGTGGAAGTACGTCGGTGTCCCCGATGTTTCCTCCCTCGGCAAGCAGGCCGCACTGATCGAATGGGTGAGCCACCCGACCGGCGCGCGCAATGACAACTTCGTCGACCAGTTGAAGGAAGCCGGCATCACCGCCGATTCCTCCGGGTCGGAGCGTCCGGTGATCTTCCTGTGTCGATCCGGACAACGTTCCATCGGTGCGGCGGAAGCTGCGACTGCGGCGGGCATCGGCCCGTCGTACAACGTGCTCGACGGGTTCGAAGGCGCATTGGGTGCCGACGGACATCGCGGACTTGTAGGTTGGCGGGCCATCGGCTTGCCATGGAGGCAGCAGTGAGCGGAATTCCCCAGGGTGGCGCATTTCAACGAGCGCTGCCGGACGACGTCGGTCTCGGCACTCTCGGAGTTCGCGGCGGACTGATGCGTACCGGGTTCGAGGAGACTTCCGAAGCGCTGTTCCTCAACTCCGGATTCGTCTACGAGAGTGCAGAAGCCGCCGAACAGGCCTTCACCGGCGAGGTGGATCATTTTGTCTACTCCCGCTACGGCAATCCGACGGTCAAGATGTTCGAAGAGCGTCTGCGTCTCATCGAAGGCGCGGAAGCCTGCTTTGCGACGGCCAGTGGAATGTCGGCTGTCTTCACAGCGTTGGGCGCGCTGTTGGGCAACGGCGACCGATTGGTGGCTGCTCGCAGCCTGTTCGGATCCTGCTTTGTCGTGTGCAACGAGATCCTTCCGCGTTGGGGTGTCGAGGTCGTTTTTGTCGACGGTGAAGACAATGCGCAGTGGGAAGAAGCGCTCTCGGTGCCGACCACTGCGGTGTTCTTCGAAACGCCGTCCAACCCGATGCAGTCCCTCGTCGACGTTCGGCGGGTGTCGGAGCTTGCTCATGCTGCCGGGGCAAAGGTAGTGCTGGACAACGTCTTCGCGACGCCGCTTCTGCAGCGCAGCCTCGATCTGGGTGCCGACGTCGTGGTGTACTCCGGTACCAAGCACATCGACGGTCAAGGCCGCGTGCTCGGCGGCGCGATCCTCGGAACCGAGGAATACATCAGCGGTCCCGTCCGAGAACTGATGCGGCACACCGGTCCTGCACTCAGCCCGTTCAATGCGTGGACTCTGCTCAAGGGTCTCGAGACCATGCCGGTCCGTATTCGGCATTCCGTGGCTTCGGCACTCGAGATCGCCGAATTCCTCGAAGGACACTCCGGCGTCAAGTGGGTCAAGTATCCGTACCTGACTTCGCACCCGCAGCACGAGCTCGCGAAGTCTCAAATGAGCGGCGGCGGAACTGTAGTCACGTTCGAGCTCAATGCGCCTGACGGCGAGGGCAAGAAGCGGGCGTTCGAGGTTCTCAACGGCCTGCGCGTCATCGACATCTCCAACAACTTGGGTGATTCCAAGTCGTTGATCACCCACCCCGCAACCACGACCCACCGGGCCATGGGTCCGGAAGGTCGTGCAGCAGTGGGTATTACCGACGGCGTTGTGCGTTTGTCGGTGGGTCTGGAAGATACCGCCGATCTCTTGGCTGATCTGAAGCGAGCTCTCGGCTGAAACGCTTGAGCGCCTTGCCTCGAACTTCCGACGGCAAGGCGTTCTACGGTGCGGGCGTGAGACCCAGTTGTTTGACGTCGATCGTCAACGCCGTCGTATTCAGTGTGAGACCTGAGCTTGTCGTGTCGGCGGGGTAGATCGTGAACAGCACCTGCGCGGTCAGGTTGGTGTTGTTCAACGCCGATGTGACCGGGATGAGGTTCGGCGTCGGTGCCGTGCTGTCGTACAGAAGATTGTTGCTCTGATCCGTGACGTAAGTGCGGAGATCGACACTGGCGGTCGCGAGCCCGCCACTCAACTTGGTCTTGTCAACCGTCACATTGGCTCTCAACCGGGGACCGGTGGCCAAGACCTTCGAATCGCAGAAATACGTGTAGTTGAATCCGGGCTTGAGTCGGTAGGTAGTGATGTCCGGGATATATACGAGTGGATTCGGATTGGTGGGCGCGTTGACGTAGACCTGCGAATACCAGCCCCCGCCGCTCGTGGTCACGCATGCTCCCAGATCCAGGGTCCCGGACTGGACAGCGGCGCTCGTCAGGGTCGTACTGTCCGTCCATTTCGCCAATGTGCCCGAGCCGCCGAGCAATACAGTTCCGGCCGCGGCGACTGCCATGGCGGCTTTCGTCGTCTTTTTCATCACGGCACCAGGGCCTTGATCTCGTCCGGAAGTTCGCTCGGGGCAGGAGATTCGGCCCAGACTCCCGCTGACGTGTCGATGACGGTGACGCCGCCAGTGGTGATCACATACAACTGATCGGTTCCGGTGAGCCAATGCAGTACAGCGTCGCTGTCAACGGGACCTCGATATACCTCAGTGCCCGATGAATTCGACACGGACACAACCGTTCCGCTGGCAGTCGAGAGCTTCTGGGCGCTGAGACCGGTCGTGGTCGCCGGGGCGTCGACGGGAACCTCGCTCGGGGTGGTCGTAGTTGTTGTGGGTGTCGTTGTCATGGTCGTTGTTGTTGTCGTTGTGGACGGAGTAGTTGTAGCCGGTGACGAGGTGGTTGTCGAAGGTGTAGTTGTGCTGGTGGACGTCGGGGCCTGCGAGGTTGTTGATGCGCTCGGAGTAGTCGTGGGTGAAGGTGTGGTCGAACTGACCGCTGCGGTGGAGGTGGTGGTCGTCGCACTCGGAGCTTGTGCAACCAGCGCCGAACGAGCGGCCGGAGCTGAGGCTGCCGTGGTTCCGCTCGTGGGTCCGGATACACACGCCATGTCATTGAGGATGATGAGCAGTGTCGAACTGCTGATGCGGTACCCGGTGTATTCCGGTGTCACGTAAGTTCCAACGAGTCCGTGTAATTCGACGTCGTAGTTCGTGTTCGACAGGAGAATCCCGCCGCTCGGCAGATCGGACAACGTCAGGGCCGTCGAGAGGCCGGTCACGTCTCTGATCAGCGGAGGTTGGGTGGTGTTGGTTGCGTTTCGGACGATGATTCGAAATGTATCCGTGGCAACGCCAGGCCAAGCGAGCACGACGGAAGTTCCCTTGTCCGAGCAGGTCATTGACGCGGGAGGTTTCGGAAAGCTTGCAGCAGTGGTGAACGAAATGCTTCCCGCTGTCGCCATGCCCGTGAAGGCGGCCTGTGTTCCGCCGACGTTCGCAATGCCCGCCACGCTGAGACCGACCGTTGCCAATGCGACGATTGCCTTGAAGGCGTGGGAATCGCCGTGCGCGTCCTGACGATCCAGCCTGGGTTCCCCTTCATCCGGTCTTTTCCGTGGGCGAAATGCGATGTACAGCAGTCCTCCGACGGCAATCGCACCAAGCACAAGCCCACTCGGTCCGGACAGCCAGACGGCCACGTAGCCGAGGCGGTTGATGCTGAAGAAAACTCGATCCGCTTCGGTGATGACGTAAGGATCTGGGTCTGTGACGGGATTCGCGTCGCCGCGCAGCTGTGCAATTGCAAGATTGTTGCCTTGCTGCTCGATCGTCTCGACACGATGGGTGATTCGAACGCCTTGGTTGTCGTAGACACTGACGATGTCACCGACCTGAACTTCCGAAGCAGGCACGGTGCGCGCGAATGCCAGAGCACCGGTCTCGATCGTGGGAGACATCGATCCGCTCTTGAAGATCAGCGGAGTGATACCGAAAGCGAAGCCGGCAATGAACAATCCGATGGATGCCAGACCGGCGAGGGCACCGAGGGTGAGCAGAAGTTCGTGAATCCGACGTGGCGTCGAGGCTTTCGGTGACATCTTCGTGTGTCGTGACACGGCGCTCACACCTTTGCCGAGAAGTTCAGGACGATGCTCGACGAGCTGCTCGTCGGTGGGGTCGGACTCGTCGGAAGCGTCACCGAGACACAAAGATTATCGGTTGCCCCGATAGCCAGAGAACGGTCGGGCGCACCGACCGCCTGATTTACGGTGAGGGTCAGGGGTAAGGACAACACCACATTGCTGCCATCTGTGCATTTGTTGGCCACAGTTCCGTTCAACGACACAGTCATCCGCAAGTAGGTCGTCAGCGCGCCGCCGCTGGTGGAAGTAATCGTGTATTTCAGAGGAAGATTCACGCCTGCCCCCACGTTGTTGACTTTGAGGATCGCGGAGTTCGAGTCGCCGGGAATCATCCCGGTTTTGCCGAGTTGGCTGAAGTTCAGTGTCGTGGTCAGCGTGGGTTGGGTTGTGGTGTTCAACTGCAGATTGATCGACCCGGTCGTGATGTTTCCCGAAGTCGCAGTCGCGGAAGACGTCCAGGCCGCGAGCGTGGTCACACCGCCGACGCCAAGCACCATCCCCAGTGCGAGCAGCGCGCGAAAACGCGTGCTGGTCAACAGGTGACGAATCCGGTGGGCCGGACGGTCAGGGCGCGAGGGCATCGTGCTGGCCTTTCTCGTTCTGGTCGGAGTTGGGGAGGTTGGAAGCTGAAGGGTCAGGAGCCAATCGGGCTCGAGCTCGCTCCTTCCGGCCGTCACGGATGCCGCTGATCATCATGTAGGCCGCGTACAGCAGTAGTGTCGTCACGACTATCACCACGATCACGGTGCGCTGCTCTCCGGTGAGCCAAGTGTTGACGTAGCCGAGATACGGAAGGCTGTACCAGACCTTTCCCCGGATCTGTACTGGCCGTACTTCTTTCTCGTCGCGTTCACCGTTCGCGTCGCCCTGGGTGATGAAAGTTCTTTCACCCTTCTGGTTTTCGCTCGTGGCAATGATCCGGTGTGTGACGACTGTCGGCTGACCGGATTCCAGCTGGTACGTAATAGGTGTACCGATCCCCAGTTCGGACGGATCGACAGGTTTGACGACGACCAGTGATCCGGGGTTGTACGTCGGGCGCATCGAACCGGTCAGAATCGTGAAGCGCTGCGCTCCCGCGAAGAAGGGGACGACAATGGTTGCGACGATGACTGCCGAAATCGCCAGCAGCAGTGTCCAACTGACGATAGAGGTGACCCACCACAGAGGGCCGGTACGTTCACCGCGTTTGGTCGAGTGTTTCGTCATGCCGCCCCTGCCTGGAACGTGAAGGTGGCGTTGGTCGTCTGACCGGAAACCGCACCAACACCCACCGTGAGCCGCAGACACAGGATGTAGGTGCCACCGGCTGCGAGCGGAGTCGGCATGTACGCGGGGGAAACCGGGTACTGCAGCGATGCATTCATCGATCCGGACGTCACTGGGGTCACTGCCGGAGCCGCGGTGTTCACGCCGGTCGGGCAGGCGCCTTCGTTGTCGACTCCGTACGTGGTCAACGTGAATCCCGGAAGTGCGCTCGTCGACTGCATTCGCCACTGCAGAGGATCAGACCCCGAATTCTTGACGGTGAGCGGAGCTTGCACCGTGTTTCCCGGGACCACAGGCGTCGTGGCCGTCGTCAAATTCGCCAGGGTGTACGCCGCACTGGTTCCGGCCGATGTACCAACGGTGAGGTTGACGCTGGCAGCGGTTGCGGTCCCACCACTCGCGCTCGCCGAATCGGACCACAGCGCGAGCGACTGCTGTGACGATGCGAACACCGCTACAGCAGCCACCGCGACTGCGATCGCTCCCCAGACCTTTTTCCTCATGAAATTACGGAGCCGGAGTCAGCGCTGTCTGAGTGACGACCAGCTTCATCGCCGCCAAGTTCAGCGACTGATTCTGCGCGACCTGGTTGGCCACCTCGGTGAAGTTCAGACGGACTCCGACGTGCACGATCGTGCCGTTCTGTACCTTGGTGATCTGTGAAATCGGGTTGCCACCAGCGTCCTTGATGGTCGTAACCGGCTGTACAGCGGCGGCAAGTTCGGCGCTGTTGGCACCTGGAACGATGCCGGCCGTATCAGCGGTCAGAACAGCCGCGAGACGATCGCCCACTGCGGTCACTGTGACGTCGCAGGTGTATTCGATGCTCTCGGTCGTGACGATGCGGTAAGCCGAGATGTTGGTGATCGCGGTCTTCGTCGGGTTGAGGGAGTTCCAACCGCCGCCGACCGGTGCGCAGGCGCTCAGGTCGAGTGCACCGGAAGTGACGGGTCCGCCGCCACTGACGTCGGCCGAGTCGCTCCACACAGCGAGCGAGCCCGCACCGCCGAGGAGGAGGGCGCCGGCCGCCGCAGCAGCGATCGCGCCCTTGGTCTGCTTCTTCATGAAAATCTCATTTCATGTCTGGGACCCGAAATGGGTCGTTCAGACATGAGTATCAGCCACGGCAAACGATTCGTTACTACTTTTTCGAAATTTATTTTTCGACTGTGATCCACCTTTCTCTGTCGAACAAATTGCCTTCTGACCTGCAGATAACTATCAGTATGTAATTTTGGAGTGAAGAAAACCGATTGTTTGTCCAGTTGGACAAAGTGGACGAGTCGGATCCTGGCAAATCTAGTGTTTTTTACCAGTTAATTACCGACTCGCGGTTTTGTTTTGCAATTGAATCAATTGTTTGCGGTGCTACGGAATGGATCGGTTGTCATTCCTACAAGATCGGCGACCGACTCGAGAACGACTGTGGGTCGGTACGGGAAGAGCTCCACCGACGCGCGGGTCGAGATCCCGGTCATCACCAGAATCGTCTGCAGTCCGGCTTCGAGGCCACAGACGATGTCGGTGTCCATCCGGTCGCCGATCATCAACGTGTTAGCCGAATGAGCGCCGATGGACCGCAGGGCAGAGCGCATCATCAAGGCGTTGGGCTTGCCGACGTAGTAGGGATCGCGTCCGGTTGCCTTGGTGATGAGAGCGGCGACCGAGCCGGTGGCCGGCAGCGAGCCGTCACGCGACGGCCCAGTGGCGTCGGGGTTGGTGGCGATGAACCGCGAACCACGCTCGACCAGGCGAATGGCGGTGGTGATCGCCTCGAACGAGTACGTGCGCGTCTCGCCGAGGACGACGTAGTCGGGGTCACTGTCCGTCAGGACGTAACCGATGTCGTGCAGGGCAGTGGTCAGGCCCGATTCGCCGACCACGTAGGCGCTGCCGCCTGGCCGCTGGTTGGCCAGGAACGTCGCGGTAGCGAGCGCTGACGTCCAGATCGACTTCTCCGGGATGTCGAGTCCCGAATTGAGCAGGCGTGCTCGCAGGTCACGCGGGGTTCGGATGGAGTTGTTGGTGAGCACCATGTACGGGATGTCGTTCGACGCCAGCTCTGCCAGGAACGTGTCCGCTCCAGGTATCAAGTGCTCCTCGTGGACGAGAACCCCGTCCATGTCCATGAGGTAGGTCCAACCGGTCTGATCTTCTGTACTGGTCATGACTCCAGTATGTGCGGGTGCCGCCCGATGTGGGCGATCAAGCGAGAAGGCGCCACAGCCCGATCAGGCCGACGACGACAATCGTGTAGCGCAATGCAGTGGGGGACAGGCGCCGTCCGTAGCGGGCGCCCAGGACGCCACCGCCGAGCGAGCCGACAGCGATCAAACCGGCTGCTGCCCAATTGATCTGATCGAACGCCAGAGTGATGTACATCCCCGCTGCAACGATGTTGACGAGCAGTGAGAGCAGGTTCTTCGCGCCGTTCATGCGTTGGAGGGTTTCCGGGAGGATGGCACCCATCACACCGATGAGAAGGATGCCCTGCGCGGCAGTGAAGTAGCCGCCGTAGATGCCGACCGCAAAGGTGCCGGCGGTCAGGAGCATCAGCCTCTTGGTGGACAGCGTCGTTTCTTCGGTGGAACGCTTCTTGGCCCACGCCTGGATGCGTGGTTGGAGGAGGACGAGCGCGAGAGCGAGGACCAACAGCACCGGAACGATGGTTTCGAACAGTTTCTCGGGTAGATGCATGAGCAACCAGGAACCGAGTAGTGCCCCGGCGAGTGACGCCGGAATCTGCCACTTCAGTCGATCCCACTGTCCGGACAGCTCGCGTCGGTAGCCCCAGGTGCCGGAAACTCCGCCGGCGACGAGACCGACCGCGTTGGACATGGTCGCGGTCACGGGCGGCATGCCGAAGGCGACCAGCGTCGGGAACGTGATCAGCGTTCCACTGCCGACCACGGCGTTGATCGCGCCCGCACCGATGCCGGCCAGCAATATGAAGAAAGCGTCGAGTCCACTCACTCCGCAGACGGTACGGCAGAGGAAAAGTCGGTCCAGACGGCGGTCCCGGTCTTCGTTCGAACACTCTATTGAACACGTCGAACGCGGCTTCTGACACCGTTGAAATCAGTGCGATTTCAACCTGGTTGATCTTTCATTTCCCTTGCAGTGCAGGGAAATACAACATTTGACGACTAGACATTTCGGGTCTAGTCTTTGCTCACCATCCAGAGCGACCGAGAGACCTGGCTCGTCGACGTCGCAGCAACCCCCCGAGCGATCGGGAGCGGGTGCTACCGCCAGGACCGATGGAAGGCATCACATGGGTTCCACTTCGCACGCTCCGCACAGGCGCCGCCACATCGATCTGTGCCGCACCGCTTCGTGTCACTGTCGCTGACCGAACCGTCGTCTTCGCAACTCGAGCTCACCAACTCGAGACCACAGCTGCGTTCCCATTCCCCGAAAGGTCTATTCGTCATGTCCACTCCGTCAGGTAGCGCGCCGTGAGCGCGCCCACCGATGTCCGCCCCGAAAAGTCGGTGTCCGAGCCGCAACTTCCGGACTCGGAGCTTGTCGTTGCTCGCACCTGGCACCCGCTGCGCTGGGTGATCAGTGCGGTCGTGCTGGTACTGCTTGCTCAGTTCATCCACGGACTCGTCGTCAACCCCGGCTGGGACTGGCCGACCTTCGCGCAATACTTCACCGCGAAATCAGTGCTCGCCGCGCTGTGGATGACGATCAAACTGACGCTGTGGGGGACGATCCTCGGATTCGGTCTCGGTGTTTTCCTGGCACTCGGTCGGTTGTCGAAAAACCCGGTCCTGCAGGTGATCGCTTGGACCTACATCTGGGCCTTCCGCTCGATTCCACTCATCGTGCAGCTGCTCTTCTGGTTCAACATCACATACCTGTACCAGACGCTCTCTCTCGGAATACCTTTCGGGCCCGAGTTCTTCACCTTCCAGGTCAGCGGTGTGATCGGCGGATTCACCGCGGCAGTCATCGGTTTGGCGCTGCACCAGGCTGCATACTCGGCCGAGATCATCCGCTCCGGAATCATTTCGGTGGATCACGGCCAGATCGAAGCTGCTCACTCGCTCGGTATTCCGCGCAGTCGCCAGTTCTTCAAGATCGTTCTCCCGCAGGCAATGCGAGCGATCCTCCCCAATGCCGCCAACGAGGTCATCGGACTCTTCAAGGGAACGTCGATCGTCTCCACCATGGCAATCGCCGAACTGTTCTACCAGGTGCAGGTCATCTTCGGCCGCAACGGACGAGTCGTGCCCCTGCTGATGGTCGCCACGATCTGGTACATCATCCTCACGACGTTGCTCTCGATCGGTCAGTACTACGTGGAGCGCCACTATGCACGAGGATCCGCCCGTGCGCTTCCGTTGACTCCGGTACAGAAGGCGCGCAAGAAGTTCGAAGAGATTCGCGATGCGCGTCTCGATATTCCGAGAGGTGCGACCCGATGACCGCAGAACTGGCCGACGAGACGGTGTATGCCGTCGAAGCGCGCGGAATTCACAAGTCGTTCGGCACGCTGGAAGTACTTGCCGGCGTTGATCTCCTGGTCCGCAAGGGCGAAGTGACCGTCATTCTCGGTCCGTCGGGTTCCGGTAAGTCCACCTTGCTGCGCACCCTCAATCACCTCGAGAAGGTCGACCGCGGGACCGTGCGGATCGACGGAGAACTGATCGGGTACCGGCGCAAGGGAAATCGGCTCCACGAACTGCGTGACCGCGAGATCCTGAAACAGCGTTCGCACATCGGATTCGTGTTCCAGAACTTCAACCTGTTTCCGCACCTGACCGCGTTGGAAAACGTGGTGGAAGCGCCGCTCTCGGCCCAGAAGCGTGATCGTGACGAGGTGTACCGCGAGGCCCGCGCACTGCTCGAGCGAGTGGGAGTGGGGGACAAGGCGGACGAGTATCCCCGCCAACTCTCCGGTGGCCAGCAACAGCGCGTCGCGATAGCGCGAGCGCTGGCACTGCGGCCGGCGGTCATTCTCTTCGACGAGCCGACGTCGGCGCTCGACCCGGAACTGGTGGGCGAGGTTCTCGAAGTCCTCGCTCAGCTGGCCCGTGACGGCGCCACCTTGGTGATCGTCACACACGAGGTCGGATTTGCTCGGGAAGTGGCGGACACTGCGGTCTTCATGGACGGCGGCGTCATCGTCGAACAGGGCCCACCTTCGCAGGTGATCGACAATCCGGTCCACGAACGGACCAAAGCTTTTCTCTCCCGCGTCCTCTGACGCGACCCAGACTCATTCCCGGAAGGAAAAATTGATGTTCTCCCCATCCCGTCGCGCGACTTTTCTGATCTCGGCTCTTGCCACAGTCGGACTGCTCAGCGCTGCGTGCAGCAGCGCGGACGCGGAGTCCGACGGCGCCCAGGTCACCGCTGCTGCGGGTTACAACCTCACTGCCGATCAGAACCGCATCACCACCGACAAAGTCGATTCCATTGCCGCCGAGGTACCTCAGGACATTCGCGATCGTGGCACGCTGCGCGTCACCGGTAGTGCCGGTGCCGCTCCGCCGCTCCGCTTCTACGCCGACGACGACACCACTCTCATCGGTTCCGAGACCGACTTCGCCTACTTGATCGGTGACGTTCTCGGTTTGAAGGTCGACCTGCAGACCGCAGACTGGGCACAGAACTTCGTTCGCGTCGACTCCGGCGAGGCTGATGCATTCCTGTCCAATGTGACTGTGACGGAAGAGCGTAAAGAGAAGTACGACTTCGCCACCTACCGACTCGACACCCTGGCCTTCGAAGCCAAGAAGGGCTCCGGGATCTCCATCAAGGAACCCAAGGATGTCGCAGGCAAGAAGATCGCGGTAGGTTCCGGTACCAATCAGGAAGCGCTGCTGGTCAAATGGAGTGAGCAGAACGTCGCGGCCGGCCTGGCCCCCACCGACATCTCCTACTACCAGAACACCACCGACTACTACCTGCCGCTGCAGTCCGGCCGGATCGACGCCTACTTCGGACCGAACCCGTCGTCGCAGTTCCATGCCAAGCAGTCGGGTGAAACCGAAGTTGTCGGTGAGTTCTCCGGTGCAGGCGACACGCTGCAAGGCCAGATCGCGGTTCTGGTGAAGAAGGACAACGGGTTGATCAAGGCAATCAACGACGCGATCAACCACACGATCGAGAACGGCACGTACCAGCAGATCCTCGAGCGCTGGAACATCACGAATGAAGCCGTCGACACGTCCCTGATCAACCCGCCCGGCCTTCCGAAGACCAAGTGAGCTCTCGTCCATGAGTGAGATTCTCGATGCGATCGTCATCGGTGGAGGACTCGTCGGGTCCTCCGCCGCCTGGCGGCTCGCGGCGCGCGGACGTAGCGTCGTTCAGCTGGAACAGTTCGGGCCGGGGCACAAGCACGGTGCGTCGCACGGTACTTCGCGCATCTACCGTCAGGCGTACGACAATCACCTGTACACCGGGTTGGCGGCCGACGCGCTGCCGCTGTGGCGAGAGTTGGAGACCACGACGGACATCGGGTTCCTGGAACTCACCGGTGCCGTTGATCACGGCCTGCCGCAGGCAGTGCAGTCCAAGGCGAAGATACTTCTCGAGGCGGGCATCAAGGGCGAGATCCTCACCCCTGCCGAGGCGTCCGCCCGTTGGCCGGGGCTGCGATTCGACACCACGGTGCTCCATCACCCCGATGCAGGCCGGTTGCACGCGGACCGCGCCGTGACCGCTCTGAAGGCGGGAGCGGTGTTTGCCGGCGCCGAGGTCCGTCACGATGTTCGGGTGTTGGCACTCGCGCGGGCGTCCTACGGCGTGGACGTGGTGACGGACAGTGGAACGCTCGCAGCTCGTCAGGTAGTGATCGCGGCCGGTGCGTGGACTGCGGATCTGATCGCAGACAGCGGTCTCGGCTCCGAGATCGTACTGCCGACACTGCGCACGACACAGGAACAACCGGCACACTTCGCACCGCTCGATCCCGGAGTCGAGTGGCCGAGTTTCGTTCACCACACCGGCGCAGAATTGGAGACCGCGGGGATCTACGGGCTTGGTTCCGAGGACGGGATCAAGATCGGCGAACACGCGACCGGGCCGGTGGTGACTCCGCAGACCCGTGACTACACCCCTGGTGTCGACGGAGAGCAGCGATTGGTGGAGTACGCCGAGTCGTGGTTGCCCGGTGTCGATTCCACCCGTGTCGAGTCGCTCACCTGCCTGTACACGAGCACGCCGGACAGTAACTTCGTCATCGACCGAGTCGGAGCCGTCACGGTGGCGGCGGGGTTCTCGGGGCATGGGTTCAAGTTCGGTCCGGCCTTGGGTGAACTTGTGGCGGACCTCGTCGACGGAACCACCCTCGCTCCGGAAGTTTTCAGGCTGGGGGAGCGTTGACCAGATTCATGGAGGAAAGTGTTGTGGCACTGGAGCTCGGAACTCGACAGCTCGAGGGTGTCGGAGCGGTAGAGGTCTATTCGGTATCGCAGGACGATCCCTTGGCAGCTCCACTGATCGCGGAGTTGGCACTCGAATACAGTTCGCGTTACGGCGGGACTCGCGAAGCGATGCTCGAGGATCTCACGACGTATCCGGCAGAAGAATTTGCCTATCCGCAGGGTGCGCTTCTGGTGCTCACCCACGACGGTCTGCCGATCGCCGGTGGTGCGTTTCGTCAATTCGATTCCACCACTGCCGAACTGAAGAGAATCTGGACATCGGTCGACTATCGGAAGCGCGGCCTCGGCAAGGCCGTCGTTCGCGAGTTGGAACGAGAGATCGAACTTCGTGGATACAACCGGGTGTTTCTCACGACGGGTCCTCGGCAACCCGAGGCCGTCGCGCTGTATCTGTCCAGTGGATACACACCGCTTTACGACGCGTCACTCTCGCCCGAAGAGGTGGGCATCCACCCGTTCGAGAAACAACTTCGGGCCCTCGAAAATGTGACTCGAGCAGCAATTCCTACCGACCGGGTTGACAACACCCGGGTTTAACCTCGTACACTTGCGAACGACCATCCAGAGCGACCGAGAGACCTGGCTCATTGAAGTCGCAGCAACCCCCCGAGTGATCGGGTGCGGGTGCTACCGCCAGGACCGATGGAGGAACACGAAATGAAGGCAGTCGAAGGCGGTTTCGATACCGCCTGGTCGCGTCGTCACGTAGACCTGTGCCGCACCGCGGGATCTTTCTGTACCAACTGACCTCGGTCAGTCATTCACACTCAGGCGAGTCGTCGACAAGTCTGTTTTCTATTCTCTCACAAGTGATTCGTGCTCGATCGCCTTTCTCGTCTCAGGCGACGGGTGCGCTCTTCGGCATGCCTCTTTAGGAGTTCTTGGTGTCTTCGCCCTCATTCGGTGCCCGCAAACGCGCGACCGTAATCGCCGGTATCGGTGCTGTCTCGGTTCTCGGCACCGTCCTCGCCGGCTGCAGCAGCGGGAGTGACAGTGCTGCCGACGCAGGCCCCGCCCAGTCCGGCGGAACCCTTCGCTACGGTCTGTCGCAGGCGCCGACGTGCGCAGATCCGGCCCAGGCCGGCAGTAACCAGACCGTGTATGTCACTCGGACCGTGGTGGATTCGCTGACCGATCAAAATCCCGACACCGGAGAGATCACCCCGTGGCTCGCCAAGAGCTGGGAGATCAGCCCCGACGCCGCTAGCTTCACGTTCGTCCTTCGCGACGACGCCACCTTCAGCGACGGCACCCCGGTGACGGCGGATTCGGTGAAGAAGACCTTCGACTCGGTCAAGAATCTCGGACCGAACGCGTCGTTGGCGAAGAGTTACCTGTCCTCGTACACCGGTACCGACGTCGTAGATGCTCACACGGCGAAGATCAATTTCTCCGGACCCAATGTTCAGTTCCTGCAGGCAACTTCGACGCCACAGCTCGGAATCCTCGCCGATTCCACCACCGCGCTGGCATCCGAGCAGCGCTGCCCCGGTGCAGCGGTGATCGCCTCCGGACCGTTCGTGTACACCGACTGGCAGCAGGACAAGAGCGTCAAGATCGCCAAGCGTGCGGGATACAACTGGGCGTCGGACGCGGTCGCGCATCAGGGCGAGGCCTACCTCGACGGCGTCGACTTCACGGTGGTCCCCGAATCCGGTGTGCGGGCAGGCAGCGTGGCCTCCGGCCAACTCGATGCGGTCAGCGATGCGCTTCCGCAGGATGCGCCGCAGATCGAGGGCGCAGGCGGACGAATCCTCACAAGGCCGAACCCGGGTGTGAGCTTCTTCTTCCAGCCCAACGTCAGTCGCGGCGTTCTCGCTGATCAGGCTGTTCGCCAGGCCATCATTCCCGCGATCAACCGCCAAGAACTCGTCGACACCGTTCTGGATCCGTCGTTCTTCCCGGCCACGAGCCCGTTGGCTCACACCACTCCGCTCTACAGCGACGAATCCAGTGTCGTGACGTACGACGCCGACAAGTCGGCGAAGCTTCTCGACGCGGCTGGTTGGAAGACCGGCACCGACGGTATCCGCGAGAAGGACGGGCAGAAACTCACTTTCAGCGTCACCTTCAGTCCGGTGTTCTCGGGTAACCAGGCCATCCTCGAGCTCGTACAGCAGCAGCTCAAGAAGGTCGGCGTCGACTTGCAGCTCAACCTGGTCTCGAACGGTGAATGGACCGAGAAGGGAGTGTCGGGTGATTACGATTCGCTGTATTACAACAGCACTCGCGCGGACGCCGACATCCTGCGGGCATCGTTCAGCACAGAGGGCCGCAACCTGAACCGTCGCGGCGCAGATCCGGAGCTCGACAAGGTACTCACAGACCAGCTTGCAGCCACGGACAACGGCCAACGCGGCGAACTGGTATCCACTGCACAGGAATTGATCCTCGACCGTGGACTCTCCATCCCGACCATCGAGCTCTCACAGGCCATCGGCGCCGGATCGAGTGTGCAGGACCTGAACTTCGAAGCCTCCTCACGCCTGCAGTTCTACGACGCATGGTTGTCGGGTAAGTAATCATGACTCGATACGTACTCACCCGACTGGGTCAGGCCGCAGTGGTCCTGTGGGCCGCCTTCACCATCTCGTTCGTGATTCTGTTCCTCCTGCCGAGTGATCCCGTCAGCATGGCTGCCGACTCGTCCGGTCAGGGTGTCGCAGTGGATCAGGCTGCGCTCGATCAGCTTCGGGCGCGGTACGGCTTGGACCAGTCGGTGTGGGTGCAGTACTGGACGTCGCTGACAAATGCTCTTCGCGGCGATTTCGGTACATCGATCTCCACCGGTCAGCCGGTGACGGATGCCATCTTCTCGGCGCTGCCCAGCACTCTGGTGCTGGCAACCACCGCTTTGGTTCTGGCCGTGTTGTTCGGAGTGGCGATCGCGTTCTTCGCTACCTACACCCGCAAGCGGTGGCTCGCGAACCTGTTGTTCTCTTTGCCGCCGCTGGGTGTGGCAGTGCCTACTTTCTGGGTGGGCCTGATTCTTCTGCAACTCTTCTCGTTCCGCCTGCACATCTTCCCGGCATTCGGAGACAAGGGATTCGCAACGGTGATTCTTCCGGCGATCACCTTGGCGATCCCGACCGGCGCGGTGATCGCGCAGGTGCTCACGACCAGCCTGCAGTCGACGCTACGTTCGTCGCACGTGGAGACTGCGTACGCCAAGGGCGCAAGCCGTTGGCGCGTGCAGACCCGTCACGCGTTGCGACTGGCGAGCATTCCGGCATTCACCATTGCCGGTGTGCTGGTCGGCACGCTGCTCGCCGGCTCGGTGGTTGTGGAAACGGTGTTCTCTCGCGCGGGCGTCGGCCGTCTGACACAGACTTCGGTGATGGCGCAGGACATCCCGGTGGTGCAGGGAGTCGTTGTGTTCGCCTCTCTCGTGTTCGTGCTCGTCAACCTCGCGGTCGACCTCTTCTACCCCTTGATAGATCCACGGATCATCCAGACGAAGAAGAGTCACACCGAAAAGTCGAATACCGAAAGCTCGACCGATCTGGAGCCGGCTCATGTCTGACACATTGATCGAACCCCTACTCCTCGATCCGAGCGTCGAGGCGAAGGCACCTGTTGTTTCGCGCCGAAAGTCCGCGGCCATCGGCTGGATCCGAAAGCCCGGCTTGGTGATTCCGGTGTTGATCGTGTTGCTTGCCATCGGCTTTGCCGTCGCACCCGGATTTTTCGCCAGCGGCGATCCGTTGTCCGGTGTCCCGGCGGACAAACTGCAGGGCCCGAGCCTGGCTCACTGGTTCGGAACCGACAATCTCGGACGTGACCTGTACACACGGTTCGTGCACGGCGCCGCGCTGTCCCTGACCGCAACCTTGGTGGCGGTCGGAATCGCATTGGTGGCGGGATCGATAATCGGGTTGCTCGCGGGCTTTGTCGGTGGCGTCGTCGACGCCGTGCTGATGCGCATCGTCGACGTGCTGCTGTCCATTCCGGCACTGCTGCTCTCGTTGGCCCTTGTCACCGCACTCGGCTTCGGCACCATCAACGTCGCCATCGCGGTCGGCGTCAGTATGGTCGCCAATTTCGCGCGAGTGATGCGTGCCGAAGTGATGCGGGTGCGCGGAGCTCAGTACGTCGAGGCTGCGTTCAGTTCAGGTGTGCAGTGGCTCGGTGTCCTGCGTCGGCACGTGCTTCCCAACTCCTACGCGCCGGTGGTCGCGCTGTCCGCTGTCGAGTTCGGGCAGGCAGTACTGGCCGTGTCGGCTCTGAGCTTCTTGGGATTCGGCGCCGTTCCGCCTACCCCGGAATGGGGATCGCTGGTATCCGAGGGACGCAATTTCCTCGCCAATGCCTGGTGGATGACAACACTTCCCGGTCTCGCGATTGTCGCCGTGGTCATCTCGGCACACCGTATCGGCCACGAGATCGAAAGGAACAACCGGCGATGAGCACGACTGAGGACCAGTTGCTTTCCGTCACCGACTTACAGATCGCCTACGGCGCCGAGCCCGCGGTATCCGGCGTGAGCTTCACCGTCGGTCGGGGCGAAGTAGTTGCGGTGGTCGGGGAATCGGGTTCCGGTAAGTCGACCACGGCACACGCGATATTGGGTCTGCTCGCCGGCAGTGGCCACGTCACCGGCGGGACCGTCGAGTTCGAGGGTGAACAGATCGACTCGTATTCCGACCGTGCATGGCAGCGAATCCGCGGCGCGCGTATCGGTTTGGTGCCGCAGGATCCGACGACCTCGCTCAACCCGGTGACGAGGATCGGCGACCAGGTTGCAGAAGTCCTCCGGATCCACGGCCTCGCAGACCGTCGCAAAGCCCGGTTGGACGCCGTCGAGGTGCTCGAGCGCGCGGGTATCGACCGGCCGGAAATCCGAGCACGCCAGTACCCGCACGAGCTCTCCGGCGGTATGCGGCAACGCGTTCTGATCGGTATCGCGCTCGTCGCGAACCCCGCCCTCATCATCGCCGACGAGCCGACCAGCGCTCTGGACGTCACGGTTCAACGACGCATCCTCGACCACTTGGACGAGCGAATCGCCGAATCCGGTGCCGCCGTGCTCCTGATCACGCACGACCTGGGAGTGGCCGCAGACCGCGCGGACCGGATCCTGGTGATGCAGGGCGGCAGGATCGTCGAATCCGGCCGCACCGCAGATATTCTGGACAACCCGCGACACGAGTACACGAAGAAGCTGCTCGACTCGGCTCCGAGCCTGTCCTCGGGACCGGTCGATCGGCCGGTCCGTCAGGATACGAGCCCGCTGCTGACGTTGACCGGAATCACCAAGCGTTTCAACGTCGGACGCGGGAGTTCGATCACCGCGGTGAACGAGGTATCGCTGACCGTTCCGCGTGGTCAGACGGTGTCGTTGGTGGGGGAGTCGGGCTCCGGCAAGTCGACCACGGCGCGCATCGCCGTGCGGTTGGAGCAGGCGGATGCCGGCACCATCTCCTTCGACGGACACGACATCACGAAGGTCAAGGGCAGCGATCTGCGCGAGCTGCGCCGAAAGATCCAGCTCGTATACCAGAACCCCTATGCATCACTTGACCCGAAATTGTCCGTCCAGGACATCGTTGCGGAGCCGCTGCGGGCCTTCAAGGTTGGTGGACGCAGCCAGCAGCAGAGTCGTGCAGCAGAGTTGCTCGATCAGGTTGCACTTCCCGAGCAGTTCCTGAGCCGCAAACCGGCCGAACTCTCGGGCGGCCAGCGTCAACGGGTGGCGATCGCTCGTGCGCTCGCTTTGAAGCCGGACCTGCTCGTTCTCGACGAACCTGTGTCAGCTCTCGACGTCTCGGTGCAAGCGCAGATTCTGGCGCTACTCGACGAGTTGCAGCGCGAACTGGGCCTGACCTATCTCTTCATCTCCCACGATCTTGCGGTTGTTCGCCAGATCAGCGACGTGGTCGGCGTCATGCAGGCCGGGCGATTGCTCGAAATCGGTACTACCACCGAGATTTTCGACAATCCCCGAAACGAGTACACACGCACACTTCTCGACGCGATCCCCGGGCGGGATCATTCGACACGAAAGGCCGAACATGTCCGAGCGTAGTTCCGGAGCATTCCTGGTCGGCCTCGAATTCGAGGGAACCGGAGCTCATCCGTACTCCTGGCGACGCGAGGATTCGCGCGCCGAAGATCTGTTCACGCCCTCGTACTGGGTGGACCTGGTGACCGCCGCGGATCGGGGTGGGGTGGATCTGGCGTTCCTCCCTGACTCGTTCGGACTGCAATCCGAGGGCCAGCACGCAGTGCGGGGCAGATTGGAGGCGGTTGCAACTGCGGCGCGACTGAGTGCTGTGACCTCGCGTATCGGCCTGATCCCCACTGCGACAGTCACGCACACCGAGCCGTTCCACATCTCCAAGGCCGTCGCGAGTATCGACTACTCCTCAGCGGGGCGGGCCGGCTGGCAGGTCGCGGTGTCCGACACCGCTGAGCAGGCGTCGTTGTTCGGCCGAAAGGCAGTGCAGGGCCCCGAGTCCGCGTGGGAGGAAGCGTCCGAGGCTGTCGAGGTGGTCAGTCGGCTGTGGGACAGCTGGGAGGACGACGCCGAGATACGGGACGCTGCGAGCGGACGATTCATCGATCGAGACAAGCTGCACTACATCGACTTCGAGGGAAAGAACTTTTCCGTCAAGGGGCCGTCCATCACGCCGCGCTCCCCGCAGGGGCAGCCGCTGATCGCCGTCGACGCGAGCAGGCCGGAGGCACGCGAGCTCGCTGTTGCGCGCGGAGATCTGATTCGGATCTCGGCAACCGACCTCGGCGAGGCCAACGCCACGGCCAAGTTGGTCCACGCGAATGCCGCTGCCCTCGGGCGCAGCGTCAGGGTTCTCCTCGACGTCGACGTGCTTCTCGGCGCTGATCGCGGAGCCGCCGACGACGCTCTGGCGGAACTCGAGGAATGGGCGGGAGCACCGTACGCCCCGCACTCGCTGTTCTACCGCGGTGACAGCGCCGGCCTGACTGTCCTCCTTCGCGAGATCGGTGGGCTGACCGGGGTCGACGGTGTTGTCCTGCGTCCCTTGGCTTTGGCTGCCGCAGTGGAGAAGATCGCGGCGGACGTGGTGCCGAATCTCAATCCGCGACCGACTACCGGCCCGACGCTGCGCGAGCGGCTGGGTTTCGAGTTGCCCGTCAATCAGTTCGCGTAACGCGAGCAAAGAACAGGAACATCGATGACACAGAACAGGATTCGCAAGCAAGTTCACCTGGGCGCTCACTTCCCCGGCGTGAACAACACCACGGTGTGGACCGATCCGGCGTCCAAGAGCCAGATCGAGTTCAGCTCGTTCGAGCATCTCGCACGCAGTGCCGAACGCGGATTGTTCGACTTCTTCTTCCTCGCAGAAGGTTTGCGCCTGCGCGAGCATCAGGGCAAGATTCACGACCTCGACGTGGTCGGTCGCCCGGACACCTTCAGTATTCTCAACGCGGTTGCCGGTGTGACAACGCATCTCGGTCTGGCCGGGACGATCAACACCACGTTCAACGAGCCATACGAGTTGGCCAAGCAGTTCTCGACGCTCGATCATCTCTCCGACGGCCGCGCCGCGTGGAACCTGGTCACCTCTTCGGATGCCTTTACCGGTGAGAACTTTCGCCGCGGTGGGTATCTGGAGCATTCCGAGCGGTACGCACGCGCAAACGAGTTGGTCGACGCAGTACGGACGCTGTGGGACAGTTGGAGCATCGATCGTCCGATCGTCGACCGTGAGCGCGGCGTTTTTGCCACCGACCAGCAGGTCGGTCAGTTCCAACACTCCGGTAAGCAGTTCGACATCACCGGACGCTTCGAAGTTCCTCGGAGTCCCCAAGGACACCCAGTCCTGCTGCAGGCAGGTGACTCCGACGAAGGACGCGAGTTCGGCGCCGCCAAGGCAGACGCCATCTTCACCGGTCACGGAACCCTGGAAGCAGGCAAGGCCTTCTACGCCGACGTGAAGGGACGCCTGGCCAAGTACGGACGCACGCACGCAGACCTCAAGATTCTCCCCGCCGCCACCTTCGTCCTCGGTGACAACGCCGCGGACGCGCAAGAGAAGGCGTATCACATCCGGCGGCAGCAGGTCGGACCCCAGACTGCCATCGCTTTTCTCGAACAGGTTTGGGGCAGAGACCTTTCCCAGTACGACGCCGACGGCCCGTTGCCGAAGGAAGATCCGTCGGACGACGTCAACATCACCCGCGGACGCGTCCGCCACGTCAAGGATCCGCGAGCGGTCGCAGATCAGTGGCGTGCCAAGGCCGAGGCCGAAAACCTCAGCATCCGTGAACTCATCATCGAAGTGACTGCCCGCCAACAGTTCGTGGGTAGTGCAGCGGAGGTGGCTGCCGAGATCGACACCTACGTCCAGGGCGACGCGAGCGACGGATTCATCCTCGTTCCCCACATCACCCCCGCGGGCCTCGACGAGTTCATCGACACCGTCGTACCAGAACTACAGGACCGCGGCAGTTTCCGGACCGAATACTCAGGAACCACCCTGCGCAGCCATCTCGGGCTGCGCCACCCATACGAGCAGGCTGAAGGAGTCCGCGCATCATGACCGTTACCGACACTTCCACCAGCACCTTCACCGACGAGTGGAATGCTTGGCATGCCTCGCGCGACGCTACCTTCAGTGAACCACTCGGCTGGCTGAGCCTGACTGCGTTGCAATGGCTGGTTGACACCGATTCCACCTTCGCAGACCTGCCGGGCGCATGGCGCGCCGACGCGAATGCCGTTGTCGTCACCGCGACGCCGGCCGACGACCTCTCGATCGACGGCGTCGCAGTGGACGGTTCGGTCACTCTGAATCCGATCGAGGGTGCGCCGGGACTGATCGTCAACCAGGGCGCGCGGTTGGTCGAGGTCATCCGCCGCACCGGCGAGGTGGCTCTGCGGATCCACGATTCGTCGGCCCCGGCCTTGGCGCAGTTCAGTGGTATCCCGACCTTCGAGCCGAACCCGCAGTGGCGCATCGACGGTGTTTTCACCGCTTTCGAGGAGGCTCGGACGGTGACGACGGGTGCGGTCGTCGAGCGCCTCGAGCATCATCACGACGCCCGCGGAACCATCAGCTTCGAACACGACGGAGAAACCCGGACTCTGATTGCGTTCGCGGGCAAGGACAACGGCTTTCACATCCTGTTCACCGACGCGACCAGTGGTGTGTCCACGTACCCGGCCGCACGCTCGCTGCACGTTAGTGCACCGGAGCCCGGTGGCGCGGTAGTCCTCGATTTCAATCGGGCGTCGAACCTGCCCTGCGCCTTCACCGATTACGCGACGTGCCCCGTCGCCCCCGCCGAGAATCGTTTGCCGTTCGCGGTGGAAGCCGGCGAGAAGACACCGAATACCCGCGACGGAAGCGCACCGAGGTGAGCGCGCCGCTGTCCGTACTCGACCTCTCTCCGATCAGTGAGGGTGAAACGGCCCGCCAGGCCTTGCGGAACTCGCTGGACCTCGCTCGTTCTGCCGAAGCGTGGGGATTCAAGAGGTACTGGGTCGCCGAACACCACTTCGTCGGCGTAGCCAGCTCGTCACCGGCCGTTCTGGTCGGACTGATTGCGGCCGCGACCAACACCATTCGCGTCGGCTCGGCCGCCGTGCTGCTGGGCAACAACACGGCAGCTCAGGTGGTCGAGGCCTTCGGTACCGTCGAAGCGTTGTATCCGGGTCGTATCGATCTCGGTATCGGGCGCAGCGGACAGCGTCGGGTGGAGGCACTTCGTGCCGTCGCTGCCGGAACGCCCGCCCCGGCAGAATCGAAGCGGGAGACCGTCGTACGCGACGGCGTCGTGATCCCGGCGCCCTTCGATCCAACCGGTCTTCTCACCTCACCGAGATTGCAGGCGTCGTTCGAGGCATTGGCGTTTCCGGGCGCACAGGCGCCCGATTTCGAGCAGCAGGTCGACGACATACTCTCGCTCCTGAACGGCACTCACCGCACCCGCGACGGCATCGAATTGCACGCCAGTCCCGGTGAGGACGCCGACGTCGAATTGTGGGTGTTCGGAAGCAGCGCAGGCCCCAGTGCCGAACTCGCCGGACGACTCGGATTGCCGTTCGGCGCGAATTACCATGTGGCGCCCTCGAGTACGCTCGATGCCGTCGAGGCATACCGTGCAGCATTCCGACCGTCGGCAGTTCTGTCGGAGCCGTATGTCGTCGTCTCCGCGGATGTTGTTGCTGCGGAAGATGATGCGACGGCGAGGGAGTTGGCGTCTACGTTCGGGCACTGGACACACAGCATTCGCAGCGGGCACGGCGCCATCCCGTACCCCGATCCGGCCACAGCGCTCCCACTTTCCGATGCCGACAAAGCAGTAGTGGAGGATCGGCTGATCACGCAGTTCGTCGGTTCACCCACCACCGTCGCCGACAGACTCGACAGTTTGCAGAAGCTGACCGGAGCGGACGAATTGGTGATCACCGGGGTGACCCATCGACACGAGGATCGCCTGCGCTCGTACGAACTGCTTGCCAAGGAATGGGGGCTACCCGCACTACTGGCAGCATGAGCTTGCCGCATTTGCCGAGATGATCAGGGCGGCGAGGCTTACGCCCCGATCGCGCCCGCGATCATCGGCCACGACGCACGCATGTCGGCTTCGAAGAGTCCCCAGGTGTGGGTGCCTTCAGGTCGGAAGCTGAACGTCGCGGGAATACCGAGCTGACCGAATCGACCCTGTAGGGCAGCGGTGCACATGTTGGTGATGCCTTCGAGCACAGCGCCGGGAACGACTCCGGCAGCCATCGCCAATGAGTTGATTCCGTCCACCGGACCGGGAAGGCCGTTGCCGGTGGAGATGAACAGCGCTGTGCCGCGCAGTTTCTCGGCATTGATCAGCGGGTCGTGAGCAGCCCACTGCGGGCTACCCCACGGCCCCCACATGTTGGCCGCGTTTCCTCCGCCGAGTATCTCGACCATCGAGCGCACCGCAGCCTGGCCGAGCGGGTCGCCGGCGCGCGGGCAGCCGCTGTACGAGCCGACGGCGCGGTAGGTGCCCGGCGACTGGATCGCGAGGTCCAGAACCGGTCCACCGGCCATCGACACGCCGCCGAGTGCGTTGACACCGGTCGTGTTGTACCGAGCGTTGACCGCCGCCGGTAGTTCCTTGGTGAGGTACGTCTGCCATTTGTTGCGGCCGAGCACCGGATCGTCGGCGTTCCAGTCGGTGTACATGCTGAACTTGCCGCCGACCGGCATCACCACGTTGACGTGCTTGTCGTCGAAGAAGTCACGAACTCCGGTGTTGTTGAACCAAGAGATCCCGTCCTCACCGCCGCCGACGCCGGTCAACAGGTAGAAGGTCGGGGCGGGGCCGCCGCCGGCCGGGGAAATCACGTCGTTGGCGATCCAGCGGTCCATGGAGGGGGAGTAGACATCGATGCGGCTGACCACTGAATCCGCGCTCGCGGTCGGCGCGCTGAGGCCGAGAAAGCCGGCAGCCATGGCCACCGCCATCGTCAATCGGACCGTGAATCGACGTGCCTTCATTATTTCCCCCTGGCGCAAGCCGGACAGCGTATTTGTGCCTACCAACAGTGGCACAATGCGAAGGAGAGTGACGAATGTCCGGATAACAGTCCGGTAAGAAGATGGAGACAATTGCGTGGGATCGCAGTCGCATCACCCCGAATCCGACGTGATTCGGCTGGCCTTCGGGCTGGCCGCGATCACGGCTGGTGCGGCGCGCAGAACCGCTGGTCTCGCCATTGATTCGGTGCAGCGGATCCCCGTTGTCGGTGACGCACTCGACGACGCGATCACCCAGGTCGCCACCCGCGGCACGGAAGCGATTCGCTCGACAGCGGAATTTGCCGATTCCACGTTGAGAACGGTGATCAAAGCTGTCGTCGACGCTGCTCTTGCCGAAGTCGACATCACGAAGATCGTCGTGGACCACGTGGACATCGACAAGATCGCCGAGAACATCGACGTGGACAAGATTGCCGAACGGGTCTCGCTCGAACCGATCATCGATCGCGTCGACGTCGATGCGATCGCGAGCCGACTCGACGTCAAAGCAGTGATCGATCGCCTCGACCTCGACGGCATCGTCGACAGCGTCGACCTCGAGCGCCAGATCGACCGCGTCGACCTCCTCAAGATCGCCGACCAGGTCATCGAGGGTGTCGACCTCCCACAGATGATTCGTGAATCGACCGGTTCACTCTCCACCGAAGCCGTGCACGGGGCGCGCGTGCAGGGGATGCAGGCGGACGACGCTGTCGCCGGGTTCGTCGGACGATTGTTCGGCCGCGACAACGCACCACCCTCACACGAGCCGCATCCGGACACGAACGCAGGTGAACGCTAGTGGCCCAGGAGAATTCCGGCCCGGCCGGAATCGTCACCCGCGGCCTCGCCGGACTGATCGACCTGGGCGTCGTGCTGATCCTGATGGGTTCCGTGTACGTGGCCTTGGCCTTTGTTCGATTGCTCTTCTCGCCGCAGAGTTTCACGTTCTCGGAACCGGGAATCTTCCTGTCCACGACGGCATTTCTCGGCGTCTCGGTGGCCTACCTGACTGCCTGCTGGGCGACCACCGGCCGAACTGTCGGCTCCCTCGTGATGGGGTTGCGGGTGATCACGTCGGGTCACCGGTTGGTCCGTTGGCCGCTCGCCTTCATCCGTGCGGTGCTCTGTGTGCTCTTCGCCTTCGGATTGCTGTGGTCGGCGGTCGATCGACGGCGACGATCGTTGCAGGACATCGTTCTGCGCACCGAGGTCGTCTACGACTGGCGTCAGGACCCGGATCTGGTGGCACCCCACGGAGGCGAGCACGCATGAGTGAACCGAACCGCCCGGACGAGCGATTCACCCTTGCCAGCGAGCGCACCTTCCTCGCGTGGATGCGTAGCTCGCTTGCCCTGCTGGCGGGCGGCATCGCCGTCGTCCAGTTGGTCCCCGAGTGGAGTACAGGGTGGGTTCGCACGGCGCTCGGCCTGACGTTGATCGCACTCTCGGCAGCAGCCGCCCTCGTCGGTATGCGACGCTGGCTACAGGTGAAGAAGGCGCTCGAGGACGGAGCGGCGATGCCGGAACCGCATGCGCTGTGGCTGTTCGCACTGGCATTGGCCGGAGTTGCCGTCGCGGCCGGCGTGGCAACGGTGGTTACCAGCCTCGCTCGCTGAGATACCTCGTGAGATACGCAGAGAAGTCCGAGCGGTGTCTGGATAGTCTGCAAAGAACGAGAAGCAAGTCAGAGAAGTAAACGAAACAGACGACAAGGGAGTGCACGGTGGCGCAGGAACTCAAGCTCGGATACAAGGCATCGGCTGAGCAATTCGGCCCTCGCGAACTGGTAGAGCTGGCAGTTCTGGCAGAGCAGCACGGCATGGATTCCGTTGCGGTGAGCGATCATTTCCAGCCGTGGCGCCACAACGGTGGACACGCGCCGTTCTCGCTCGCCTGGATGACGGCCGTCGGTGAGCGCACCGAGCGCGTGCAGATCGGCACGTCCGTGATGACGCCGACGTTCCGCTACAACCCGGCGGTCATCGCTCAGGCGTTCGCGACGATGGGATGTCTCTACCCGGGGCGCATCATGCTCGGCGTCGGCAGCGGTGAGGCTCTCAACGAGATCGCCACCGGCTTCCAGGGCGAGTGGCCCGAGTTCAAGGAACGCTTCGCGCGCCTGCGTGAGTCGGTGCGGCTGATGCGTGAGCTGTGGCTGGGCGATCGTGTCGACTTCGAAGGCGAGTACTTCACCACTCGTGGCGCGTCGATCTACGACGTTCCCGAGGGTGGGATTCCCGTGTACATCGCGGCCGGTGGACCCGTTGTCGCCCGGTACGCGGGACGTGCCGGTGACGGCTTCATCTGCACTTCCGGCAAGGGCATGGAGCTCTACACCGAGAAGTTGCTTCCGGCAGTTGCCGAGGGCGCGGCCAAGGCCGAGCGCGACGTCGCCGACATCGACAAGATGATCGAGATCAAGATCAGCTACGACACCGATCCGGAGGCTGCACTCGAGAACACGCGTTTCTGGGCGCCGCTTTCCCTGACGCCGGAGCAGAAGCACAGCATCGAGGATCCGATCGAAATGGAAGCAGCTGCCGACGCTCTGCCCATCGAGCAGGTGGCCAAGCGCTGGATCGTCGCTTCCGATCCCGACGACGCCGTCGAGCAGGTCAAGGCCTACGTCGACGCCGGTCTCAATCACCTGGTGTTCCACGCACCGGGCCACGATCAGCGCCGCTTCCTCGAACTGTTCGAGCGTGACCTCGCGCCCCGCCTGCGTGCTCTGGGCTGATCCTCGAGATCAACTGAACGGTGTCTGCCACTCGACGTGTGGCAGGCACCGTTCGTCTTTCTCGTAGCGGCCGGTTGTCGGCTGCACCGTGAGCGTGACCACGATCAGTGGCAAGGTGGGCGGCGGCCCACACTAGGCTGTTGGGCATGCCAGAAGCGCCCGCTGCCGTGTCGAGTGTCTACGTCGCCTCTCCTGAAGGTGACACCGGAAAATCCACCATCGCGCTTGGCGTGCTGCAGATGTTGTGCGCGACTGTCGCCCGGGTCGGTGTCTTCCGCCCGATCGCCCGCTCGACCGAGGAAACCGACTACATCCTCGAACTGCTGCTAGAGCACACCACTGCCGATCTCTCCTACGCCGACGCACTCGGCGTCACCTACGAGCAAGTTCACGCCGATCCGGAAGCCGCACTGGCCGACATCGTCGCGAAGTACCACACCGTGGCCGAGCAGTGCGACGCCGTCGTGATCATCGGAAGTGACTACACCGACGTCGCAAGCCCCAGTGAACTGAGCTTCAACGCCCGCATCGCCGTGAACCTGGGAGCGCCGGTCCTGTTGGCGGTTCGAGGCGCTCGGCGCAGCGTCGAGGAGGTTGCTCAGCTCGCGCACCTGTGCGCCGCCGAGTTGGCTGCCAACCACGCTCACCTGCTCGCGGTCGTCGCCAATCGCTGCGATCCCGACAAGCTCGACGAGGTCACCGCAGCCCTGTCCGACATCGGTGTTCCGACGTGGAGCCTGCCGGAGATTCCGTTGCTCGTCTCACCCACGATGGCCGAGTTGATGGAAGCCACCGGCGGCGAGTTGTACTCGGGTGACCCGGAACTGCTGCACCGCGAGGCACTGAAGGTGATGGTGGGCGGAATGACCGCCGAGCACATCCTCGAGCGTCTGGTCGAGGGCATGGTCGTCATCGCACCGGGTGACCGCTCGGACGTGCTGCTCGCGTTGCTCAATGCGCATGAGGCGGAGGGATTTCCGTCGCTCGCGGGCATCATCATGAATGGCGGGATCACGCCGCACCCGGCCATCGCGGCGTTGATGGCCGGCCTCAAACAGCGTCTTCCGATCCTCACGACAACCCTCGGCACTTTCGACACCGCAAGCGCTGCAGCCCAAACCCGCGGACGCGTGGCAGTCGGTTCGCAGCGAAAGGTCGACACTGCGCTGAGCTTGATGGAACAGCGCGTCGACGCCGACGTCCTGATGGACCGACTGGCACTGCCGATTCCGTCGGTCGTGACCCCACAGATGTTCGAGTACAAGCTCATCGACCGCGCTCGACGCGATCGCAAGCACATCGTCCTCCCGGAGGGTGACGACGACCGGATCTTGCGCGCGGCCGGCCGGCTGCTGCAGCGCCAGGTTGCCGACCTGACGATCCTCGGCGACGAACCCAGTGTGCGTCGACGCGCAGCGGAACTCGGCGTGGACATCAGCGGCGCGCAGGTACTCGCGCCCGCGCAGTCCGAGTACACCGAGCGCTTCGCACAGGAATACACCGCGCTGCGGGCGCACAAGGGCATGACCATCGAGCGGGCCCGCGAGGTGATCGCCGACATCTCGTACTTCGGAACGATGATGGTGCACTTGGGTATTGCCGACGGCATGGTCTCCGGTGCCGCCCACACCACCGCTCACACGATCCGGCCCTCGTTCGAGATCATCAAGACGGCCCCCGGAGTTTCGACGGTTTCGAGCATCTTCCTGATGTGCCTGGCCGACCGCGTTCTCTCCTACGGTGACTGCGCCGTGGTTCCGGACCCGACGTCGGAGCAGTTGGCGGACATCGCGATCTCGTCCGCACAGACGGCGTCGCAGTTCGGTATCGATCCGCGCATTGCGATGCTCTCGTACTCCACCGGCGATTCGGGCAGTGGAGCCGACGTCGACAAGGTTCGCACCGCGACCGCTTTGGTGCGCGAGCGCCGACCGGACCTGTTGGTGGAAGGGCCCATTCAGTACGACGCGGCCGTCGAGCAGAGTGTCGCTGACAAGAAGATGCCGGATTCTCTGGTGGCGGGCAAGGCCACGGTGTTCGTGTTCCCGGACTTGAACACCGGCAACAACACCTACAAGGCAGTGCAGCGTAGCGCCGGCGCTATCGCCGTCGGCCCGGTTCTGCAGGGACTGAACAAGCCGGTCAACGATCTCTCGCGTGGAGCGTTGGTCCAGGACATCGTCAACACCGTGGCTATCACGGCAATACAGGCGCAGGGAGCGTAAGCGTGAGCGACGGCACCGTACTGGTCATCAATTCCGGCTCGTCATCGATCAAATTTCAACTCGTGCATCCGGATACAGCGGAATCGGTAGCGCACGGCCTCATCGAGCGCATCGGTGAACCCGACGGCCACATCGTCTACAACCACCGCACCGGAGTCGAAGACCGCAGCCTCCCCATCGCCGATCACCGTGCGGGACTGAAGATGGTGCTCGACATCGTCGCCGAGGTCGGACGGCCGCTGAGCGAGGCAGGAATCATCGCCGTCGGTCACCGAGTCGTGCACGGTGGTGACATCTTCTACTCGCCGACGCTCATCGACGACGGCGTCGTGAAAGCCATCGCGGATTTGTCGAACCTTGCGCCGCTGCACAATCCGGCCAACGTGATCGGTATCGAGGTGGCGCGCGAAGAACTGCCAGACGTTCCGCACGTAGCAGTGTTCGACACTGCCTTCTTTCACACGCTGCCCGCCGCGGCGTCGACCTACGCGATCGATCGGGATGTGGCCAAGGCCAACCAGATTCGTCGATACGGCTTCCACGGGACCTCACACGAATACGTGTCGGGACGAGTCGCGGACTTCCTCGGCAAGGATCCGGCCGAGCTGAATCAGATTGTTCTGCACCTCGGAAACGGCGCTTCGGCCTCGGCAATCAAGGGCGGCAAGGCTATCGACACCACGATGGGCCTCACCCCGCTCGAGGGTCTTGTCATGGGCACCCGCAGCGGCGACATCGACCCAGGCATCATCTTGCACCTCAATCGCAACTCGGGAATGAAGGTCGACGAGATCGACGACCTCCTCAACCGTCGTTCCGGTTTGAAGGGACTGTCGGGAGTCAACGATTTCCGTGCCCTGCTCGCACTGATCGAGGGCGGCGACGAAGACGCACAACTTGCCTACGACGTCTACGTACACATGCTCCGTAAGTACATCGGCGCCTTCATCGTTCAACTCGGTGGCGTCGACGTCATCACCTTCACCGGCGGTGTTGGCGAGAACAACATCGACGTACGACGCGACAGCCTGGCCGGCCTCTCCCGTCTCGGAATCGAGGTCGACCCGACTCTCAACGAGGCGAAGAGCCGCGACGAGCGTCGTATCTCCGCATCCACGTCGGCCGTCGAGGTGCTGGTGGTCCCCACCAACGAGGAGTTGGCGATCGCCCGCGCGGCGAAGGCTTTGGTGGCCGCGCTGTAAATCTCGGGGAGCGCGTCAGAAATTGCTGCGCGGACGCACCGCGTTCGCCCGGTCCACAAGGGCGTAGCGGTGCGTGCGGGAGGTCGTGGCGCGGGCGAGGGCGCGAAGGCAGGCTTCGGCTCCGGTGCGCAGACCCTGCTCGGTGAATGGTAGGTCGAGGATGGGTTCGAGTTCGGTGTGCGAGCGGTTTCCGTAGCGAATCCAATCGAGTGCCGTACCCAACACCAGGGTTCGCATCTGCAGACTTCGGCTCTCCTCGGCCGGTAGCGCGCGAACGCGACGGGCGGCTTCCCTCAGAGTCGATTCGTCGAGTTCGGCGATCGGAACGCCGGACAGCATCGTCAGAGCGCTCGACATCCGTGCGACGTTGTAGTGCCGGGAAGACGTGGGAACTTCGTCGAGGGCGGCGATGGCTGCCTTCTTGTTGCCGTGATCGGCGAGTTGTCTGGCGAGCCCGAATGCTGCGCTGACGTAGTTCCGTTCGGTCCGCCAGACGGTGCGGTAGTACTTCTCCGAGAAGCGGCACCATTGGTCCGGGTCGTCGCTCTCCCAATGCTGGAGGATCAGTTCTGCTGTCGCCGCCAACGCGAGTTTGGGTGCAGCCTCGCCCGGCAGAGCCGTCAGGACGGTCTCGAAATGACTGAAGGCGGGCTCGAATCGGTCCAGTTGCAACGCTGCAAGCCCTCGATACCACTCGATCTTCCAGTGATCACCGATGCTCTGCTGGAGTTCGTCCAGAACACTCAGCGCGGTCTCCGGATCGCCGAGATCGAGATGAGCCTTGGCCTCGGCCAGTCGGACCTCGCCGGAGATAGCGGCCGCCGGTGTGCCTGACGTTCGGTCGATTCCGTTCTCGCGGGCGTGTTTCAACGCATCGAGAGTCTGAGACGGTTCGCTGTGCACCGCTGCCGCCAGCAACGGCGCGCTGGGATCGGTGGGGTCGACCAACGGGATGGGAAGTGCGTGCGCAACTTCGCGCGGATCGAGAGCAGCGTCGTGGCTGATACCGTCGACGTACACATCGGTTTGCCCGACCAATTCATCGGTGCCGAAAGACGTTCGCTGCCTGCTGAACACGAGCGAGAGCCCAGGATTCTCCTGCCCGGTCTGCTCCGCGAGGATTTCTCGCAGAACGCCGGTGAGTTGGCCCGCGATCTCCTCGGCCGACTGGAAACGCTTCTTCGGATCCGGGTCGGTGGCGCGCAGCAGCAGGCGGTGGAAGAACTCGTTGTCTCGCAGCAGTGGCTCGTCCTCGGGTTCGGGAAGGCCGTCGAGGTACCGTCCGTGCTTCGAGGGCATGTCGAGGGTGAGAACCGCGAGTGTTCTTCCGACGGTGAAGATGTCGGAGGCGATGGTCGGGCCGGTCTCGATGATCTCCGGCGCTTGATAGCCGGCAGTGCCGTACAGGTATCCGTAGTCTTCGATCCCGGACACGGCGCCGAGGTCGATCAGCTTCAGTTGGTCCTCGGTGACCATCACGTTCTCGGGTTTGAGGTCGTTGTACGCCAGGCCGGTGGAATGCAGATAGCTCAGCGCCGGAAGGATTTCCAGTACGTAGCCGATTGCCTGCTCGATCGGCATGTGCTTGCCGTCCGGGAATTCGGCCAGCACCTCGCGCAATGATCGCCCGCCCACGTATTCCATGACGATGTACCCCATGGGTGTCCCGTCCGGGCGTGGATGCTCGACGAAGTTGAAGATCTTGACGATGCTGGGGTTGGCGACCTCGGCGAGGAACTGACGCTCGGCCACCGCAACGGCTTGCGCTTCGGAATCACCGAAATGCAAGAGTCCCTTGAGAACTACCCACCTGTCGCTGACATTGCGATCGATCGCGAGGTAGATCCATCCGAGGCCGCCGTGCGCGATGGGCCCTTGAACCTCGTACTGACCGGACACCAATTCGCCCTCTTCGAGGAGTGGGCGGAAGTCGAAAGTGGAACCGCACTTGGGGCAGGTGCCGTGCTGAGTTGCCTTGGTGCTTGCGCTCTTACGGCCGACCGGTTCGTTGCATTTCCAACAGAACCGTTTGCGCTCGGGGACCGTCGGGTCACTCATCACCGCAGATGCGGGGTCGATCTGCGGGACGGGGGGAACTTCGACCAGGCCGCCGCCGAGGCGCAGCTTTCGTCCCGACCGGCTGCGGCGGGATCGAGTGGAGCGGCCGGTCGGGGAGGAGGATGCGGACGGCGTGGTTCCTCGTATCTGGGCCGAGGTCGGTTCGAGGCGCTCGTAGGCGCCGGTGGCTTCGGGTTCGGAGCGTAGGGATGCCTGCGTGGAGTCAGGCTCGCGGTGAACTGCCTGCGTGGAGTCAGGCTCGCGGTGAACTGCCTGCGTGGAGTCAGGCTCGGGGCGTACGGAGGCTTGCGTGGCGTCGGGCTCGGGGCCGGATTCTTCGGTCATGTCAGCCTCAATCCCGGTAGACGGCCGGCGGGGGACCGGGTGACGGACCGAGGACGCTGAGCCAACGGTCGTAGATACGGTTCCAGGTCCCGTCACCCCGGATCCGCTCGAGGGTTCCGTTGACGAATCGGACCAAGTCGGGGTTGTCCTTGTTCACTCCGATTCCGTAGGGTTCGACGCCCAACGAACCACCGACCATCATGAGATACGGGTCTTGCGAGGCGAGGCCCGCGAGGATCGTGTCGTCGGTGCTGATCGCGTCCACCTGCCCCTGTTGGAGGACGACGAGGCAGTCGGACCACATCGGGACGGTCACGACGGTGGCTTCGGGTTGGAGCTCCTGGATTCGCGTAGCCGACGTCGTTCCCCGGGCAGCGCAGACTCGCTTGCCTGCGAGATCGGCGATGCCGCGTACCGGTGAACCCTGCAGGACCTGAATTCGTTGCTCGGCGGAGAAGTACTGCGTCGAGAAGTCGACCTTCTCGCGCCGCTCGCACGTGATGGTCATGGTTTTGACGACCACGTCAACCATGGATTCCTGGAGTGCGGCGATCCGATCGTCCGAGGTCAGGATTCGGTACTCGATCTTCTCCGGGTCGCCGAGCAGATCGCGGGCGATCTCGCGGGCGATGTCCACGTCGAAGCCTTCGAGGCGTCCGGTCGCCGGATCGCGAAAGCTCATGAGGTTGGAACCGGTGTCCAGACCCACGATCAGCCGCCCGCGGGCGCGGATGGCGTCGAGGCTCGGCGTGGGTGGCTGCGGAGATGCGTCTGCGGGTGTGGGGCGCAGGCTTGCAGTGAGGTTGGTGCACGACGCGGTAGTCGTCGGTGTCGGACTGGGCGCGATGGTGGCCTCGGCCGGCAGCGGCGGTTCCGTGTACGACGTGGCGGCCGCGTTGTTCAGGTCTTCGGCTCGATCTGCACCGCAACCGGCGAGCGCCAGCACGGACGCTGCCAGAACCGCGACGCACACGGCCGGGAGCTTCCTCCGCATCTCCGGTACTCCCGTCACTGATACTCCCGCAGTCGGGGCCAGAACCCGATGAAGATTCCGGCAACTCCGAGAACTGCCAATACAGTCATGCCCGGTGCAGAGGCAGCCAACACACGTGAGGCGTACGAGACGTCGGACCGAAGATTTGTGCGCGAATCCACGATTCCTTGCCAGAGTTCGTGATCGAGCTTTCCGTATTCCGCGGCCGAATCCTGTTCTCCGGAGCCGATGGTGATGGCGGCAGCGGAAGTGAAGTCGCCGGTCCCGAGACGGTCGTACATGCGCGTGTGCGCAGCCACCCATTGCTCGCGCGAATCCAGTGCGGCGGTCAGCACCTCGTTGTTCACTCGGGCGCGTTCGTCGCTGCGTAGGCCCTCGAGGATGTCGCGCAGGGCGTCGACCTTGCGAGTGAACGTCACGTTGTCCTCGGCAGTTGAATCCCGTCTCGCCAACGTGAGGGTTTCGACGGTACGTGCCTGCTGTGCCATGATCCGGGCCTCGGTCAGTTCGTGCAGTGGCTCGGCGCCCGCGTCGAGTGCACGTCCGGTGGCAAGTGCGGACACCAGTCCGACGGTGAGCAGCCACAGCAGCGCAGCCGCGACGGCGAGCGAGGCAAGGATCAACCCGAGATTGAAGCGTCGGCGACTCTTGCGGGAGAAGTACACCTGTGTTGCCACCAGCGCGCACAACACGAGGACGAATGCCACGATCGGCCACCACGGTGGAGTCTCGAAATCGCGCTGTACCTGCGAGACCAGGGTCTCCTGCGAGGCGTGCAGTTGCTGAGCCATCGGCAGCAGCGAGGTCTGCATCAACTGCGAGGCCTCGCTCAAATATGCTGCCCCGACCGGGTTTCCGACGCGATTGTTCGCCCGTGCAGTTTCGACCAGCCCGGTGTAGACGGAGAGGTCGGTCGAGATGGTGGTCAACGCGCTGTGCCCGGCAAGATCAGTCGAGTCGAGACCGGCCGACGCCTGGACGATCTCCGCCGACGCCTCACCGATCGACTGCGTGTATCGGTCGCGTACTTCGGCGGGTTCGAGGCCGCCGGAGATGAAGGCGGTGGCCGCGGCGGCGTCTGCCAAAGACAACGCGCTGTAGAGGTTCTGGGCCGAGTTGGCGAGAGGTTCGGTTTCGACGAGGAGGAGGTCGAGGTTCGCCTGTCGGTTCTCGATCGCTGCGGTGGCGAGGAGTCCGGCGATCAAGGTGATCGCAATCAAGATCACTCCGACGACGGTCAACCGGCCAGGCGTCGAGGACATGAATGCCTGGAGTTCGCGCCGCAGAAGTGCTCGCTCGTCCTCCGCCGATACCGAAGTGCCCTCGGAGGGCGGCAGCGACCGGGGTTCGATGGACGGGACGACACGGTCGACCATCGAGCACCTCGCTTCGCTGTAGGCGGGCTACCGAGAAATGATGCCGCCGAGAAATGATTCAGGGCATCTTCGCGAGCATATAAGCATCACCTACACCTGGAGCAGTTTGAAACGGTTAGTGTGGGACAACGGCGAGAGCAGGCGGAGCGAGGTAGTCGATGCGTGGTGACGGTGACGGTTGGTCGATCGGACCGGACGGTACTCGGCATTGGGGTAAACACGGAGCCGCTGGACTGCTTCTGCGCGCCCCCGATTCGGACGGATCGCCCCTGGTCTTGCTGCAGCATCGTGCGGCGTGGAGCCATCAAGGTGGTACCTGGGCATTGCCCGGTGGAGCACGGGACTCACACGAAAGCACGACGCACGCCGCTGTCCGGGAGGCACACGAAGAAGCCGGAATCGCCGAAGACGCCGTTCGCGTCCGCGGTGAGATAGTGACGATGCACGCGGAGAGCGGGTGGACCTACACCACCGTCGTGGCTGATGCGGCACATCCACTGTCGACGGTTGCCAACGGTGAGAGCACCGAGTTGCGGTGGGTGCGTGAAGCCGACGTCGATTCGCTGCCATTGCATCCGGGATTCGGTTCCTCGTGGCCCGAGCTCCGAACTGCGCCTGTACCCGCCGAGACCGAAGACCTACAGGCCGGCGACCCACACACCGTCGTACTCGAAGACGGTGGCTTCGGATGGTTGTCGGGCAGCTCGCACCAAGGCAGTTCCCACCATGGCAGTTCCCACCAAGGCAGTGAGCAGTCAGGCAGTGACCAGAACCTGTCCGAGGCGTCGAGTACGCAGTCTTAACAGGGCATATACAGCAGAAGGGCCGGACTCCTCAGGAGTCCGGCCCTTCTGTGTTTCGGTCTCCCGACCGAAACGAGGCTCAGCTGAGCGAGTTCAGCGCCGTGATGAAGCTGACCGCGGTGATACCGAGCTTGAGCAGCTCGCTGATCTTGCCGAGGTTCAGGTCTTCGAGCGATTCGGTGCTGAGCGAGCCGGTGTCGAGGGATCCCATTTAGTGCTCCTAGGTTCAGTTAGTAACTGGAGGTAAACTACAACAAACCGAATGGGATGTGACACGCAATCGAAACAACTGTGATCAAGATCACGTAATCCGACTTTTCGGACATCCAATCGCACCTAGGAACTGGGGGTTTGTTGTCTGATCGGACAACTTCCGTTCATGTATCGAGTCAGGCGTGCTGACCCGTAACTGTGCAGAAATCGCCCGGCAAACAGTTGACGGTCGCCAGTTACCGGTTTTCAGAGTCCAGCGACGGCCGCGGCGAGGCGCTGCGCAGCCGCCTGCGGATCCGACGCCTGCGTGATTGCACGCACGACGACGATGCGCGTGGCACCGGCATCGAGCAGCTCCGGCAGGCGTTCCTCGTCGATGCCGCCGATTGCGAACCAGGGGCGCGGCGGTGCGGCGTCGGCGGTCGATCGAACCAGTTCCAGACCGGACGCACTTCGATTCGGTTTGGTCGGTGTCGCCCAGACCGGCCCGGTGCAGAAGTAGTCGACGCCCTCTTCGATTGCGGCCAGACTCGCCTGCGCGCGACTACTCGTCGAACGCCCGATGACGACGTCTTCACCGACAACCGTTCGTGCGTAGGGGACGGGAATGTCGTTCTGCCCGAGGTGGAGGATGTCGGCACCGGAAGCCATCGCGAGATCCGCGCGATCGTTCACGGCCAACAATGCGCCGTGGCGTCGCGCTGCGGCCGCGAGAATGCCCAGTGCTACCAGTTCGTCCTTGGCCTCGAGCGGGCCGAACTCGCGCTCACCGGCAGAGCCCTTGTCACGCAATTGGATGATGTCGACTCCGCCGGACAATGCTGCCTCGGCGAACTGCGCGAGGTCGCCTTTCTCGCGGCGCGCGTCGGTGCACAGGTACAGCCGTGCTGCTGCCAGGCGCTCGCGCCGGTCGATGACGTTACTGGGATGTGTGGGGTGCACGGAGCAAACGGTAGCCTCTAGGGAGCAAGGTTCGACACGGGAGTCCTGAAACGTCGCTGTCACTTTTTGTCGTGACTGCGAGGTTCGTGGGGCTGAGAGGGGATCGCGACCAGATCCCGACCGTCAGACCTGACCCGGATCATGCCGGCGCAGGAAGTGGAGGTGGAGTTTCGTGAGTACACACGCTCGTACGGTGTCGGTTGTCGGCGGCGGTGTCATCGGTCTCGCCATTGCGTGGCGAGCAGCCCGCGACGGGTGGTCCGTTCGGTTGTACGACCCGTCCATTGGATCAGGTGCTTCGTGGGTGGCGGGCGGAATGCTCGCCCCGCTTTCCGAAGGCTGGCCGGGTGAAGAGACAGCGTTGACGGTTGGTGCAGCGTCCCTGGAACGGTGGCCGACGTTCGGTGAGGAGCTCGGAAAGTTCGGGCCATCGGTCTTCACCGCGGACAGTTCGCTGACGGTTGCACTCGATGCGGCCGACGCGCAGGACCTGCAGACCATCGCCGAGTGGGTGACCGCGCAGGGCCATGAACTCGAAGTTCTCGATCGCGCCCGCATCCGCGAACTCGAACCGATGCTCGGCCGGGGCATCCGGTCGGGACTGATGGCTGTCGGTGAGTCCGCCGTCGACAACAGACTTCTGCTGGAGGCGTTGCAGAAGGCCTGTGCGGAATCCGGCGTCGAATTGATCGCGCGTGCCGTCAACGACCTCGCCGAACTCGACACCGATCAGATCGTGCTCACCGCCGGTATCGCGTCACCCAAGCTGTGGCCCGGGTTACCGGTACGCCCGGTCAAGGGCGAAATCCTTCGCCTGCGGAGTAGGCCTGGAGTCACCCCGGCGCCCAGCCGCACCATCCGCGGAAGCGTCCACGGGCGGCCCGCCTACCTCGTCCCGCGCGGTGACGGAATCGTCGTCGGCGCAACACAATACGAGTCCGGTGAGGACACACAGGTCACGATGGCCGGAGTACGCGACCTGATCAACGACGCCGAGGCACTGATGCCGGCGATCGGCGAATACGAACTGTACGAATGCGCGGCAGGCCTGCGTCCCATGACGCCGGACAACCTGCCCTTGATCGGGCGCGTGTCCGATCGTGTTGTCGTCTCCACCGGACACGGACGCAACGGTGTCCTGCTGACGCCCGTCACCGCCGATGCGACGGTCGCGTTGCTGAACGGCACATCTTTGGTCGAGGTAAAAGGAACCGAACCCGAGCGGTTCGCAGTAGTTAAGGAAAATTCATGAGTGAGCAGGTCCCGATCGGGATCACCGTCAACGGCGAAGATCTCGAGTTCGATCGAGCAGTCACGGTGACCGAGCTACTGACGCACCTCGAGTTGCCGAGCAAGGGTATCGCCGTCGCCGTCGACGGTGCGCTCTTTCCTCGCGGGCGTTGGGACGAATCCGTCGGACGTGGTTGGGAAATCGAGATCCTCACGGCGGTGCAGGGTGGCTGAGCAGGACCTTCTCACTATCGCTGGCCGCACCTTCGGTTCCCGGCTCATCACCGGAACAGGCGGCGCCGCCAACCTTGCGGTGCTCGAGGAAGCGCTTGTCGCCTCCGGCACCGAACTGACCACCGTCGCGATGCGGCGAGTCGACGCGGCCGGCGGCACGGGTGTTCTGGACCTGCTTCGTCGTCTCGGAATCGAACCGTTGCCGAACACCGCCGGGTGTCGGGGCGCCGCCGAAGCAGTGCTGACGGCGCAGTTGGCACGCGAAGCGCTCGAGACGAACTGGGTCAAACTAGAAGTCATCGCCGACGAGCGGACGCTGCTGCCCGACGCAATCGAACTCGTCTCCGCCGCAGAACAATTGGTGGACGACGGATTCACCGTTCTGCCGTACACGACGGACGATCCGGTGCTGGCGCTTCGCCTCGAAGAGGTTGGTTGCGCTGCGGTCATGCCGCTCGGTTCACCGATCGGCACCGGGCTGGGTATCGCGAATCCGCACAACATCGAGATGATCGTCGAGCGCGCCGGCGTGCCCGTCATCCTCGACGCCGGGATCGGAACGGCCAGCGACGCCACCCTTGCCATGGAGTTGGGCTGCGACGCCGTCCTACTTGCGACAGCGGTGACGCGGGCCAAGAATCCCGCGCTGATGGCGTCGGCGATGCGTCACGCTGTCGTGGCAGGTTTCGAGGCGCGGCACGCCGGCCGGATCCCCAAGCGATTCTGGGCTCAAGCGTCGTCCTGAGGGACGAGATCCGGGTGATTTCTCGGGGTTCTGCCCGAATTGCCCGGACTCATGTCCTACCTGAGTACCACTCGGAACTAGACCTGTGGCCGATGTGCTGGTCATTGCCGGTAGGGCAGAGTTCTCCTCATGATTGAACTGAGGGGATTGACCAAGGTTTACGGACCGACGAAA
>NZ_JBJURM010000042.1:0-42613 GCF_046097995.1 Rhodococcus sp. 5A-K4 | reverse complement strand
GCGCCGATGGTACTGCACTCGACAGGGTGTGGGAGAGTAGGACACCGCCGAACACAACTTGAGAAGCCCCCCAACCAGTGATGGTTGGGGGGCTTTCTCGTACCCAAAACACCCTGAAACATCCCGTCGCCGGCACCCTCACTCCGAGCGAACGGTACTTTCGTCGCCTCAGATCGACCGAACGCCCCGTTCGCACGATCAAGGGGCGGGCACGCCGCCGACTGACCACCGCGTCCGGGATCGAGCGAACGACACTTTCGTCGCCTCAGATCGACCGAACGTACCGTTCGCACGATCAGGGCACGATCAGGGCACGATCAGGGCAGGAATTGGGTGAGGAAGATGCCAGCGCCGACGCACGTAGCGACTGGTTAGCCAAGGTACAGATTGTGAACCCTCTCATAGGTGCGAAGTACTCTCCGATTTTGTGCCTTTGTCCCTAGTACTTTGGCCTAGGCTGAGTGTCATGGTGGGGTTGAGCAGCTCGCGGGTGTCGCATTTGCGACTCGTTCCGACGGAACCTGAAGAACTGCAAAGGTTTGTACAAGAAGCTGGCGGAGTGCGTGGGGGCATTCAGATTGCGCGATCGTTACGTTCGAAGAGGCGCGCGGTTCCGGCGCAATACGCGATACGTATCAGCGTCGACAATGTATCCACTCAGATCTGGCGACGAATTCTCGTCGCGTCGGATTTGAATCTGGGTGACCTGCATTCGGTGGTTCAAGGGGCAATGGGGTGGAGTGACCGTCATTCGCACGCGTGGTCCAAGTCAGGAACCCGATTTCCCGGCGAGGTCGAAGAGTATGTTGCTTCCGGAAGCAACGCCGAGCAGCGCCTCGCCGGACGAGTGGCGATCGTAGAGTCTGCGGTACGTCTGGACGAGGTCATGGTCTCGCCGGGCGATGAACTTAGATATCGCTACGGACGCTTCGGAAACTGGAGTCACACGCTGACACTTGAATCTTCGGAAGTACTGCCCGACGGATTCCAAATTGTGTGTGCCGCGGGTCGCGGTGCGTGTCCGCCGGAGGAATGCGTCGGGCCTGACGAGTACGAGCAGCTCCTCGGTGTCCTCGCTTCGGAGAAGTTGCGCTCCCACGAATGGACCCTCGAATGGCCGCAAACCGAATTCGAGCCGACACGATTCGAGATCGCTGAGGTCAACAATCGGCTTCATATACCTCGACCGGACGAGATCGTTGCGCCGTACGACACCGCAATGCTCGTCGAATGCCTGGAACCCTCGCGAGTCCCGGAACTGCGCGCGGTCCTCGCCCGAGCCGGCATTGACGATGAGTCGGCAATCGGAGAGTTGGTCCACGTCGAGGCGGGCCAACGCCTTCAAGCGGTCTTGACGCTGATCGGTGTCGAAGGGGTCGACGCTGATGACTTCTTCACGACGGTCGACGCGATGCTCGACGAACCCGAACTAGGACCTGTCAACCTTCCCAAGGGGCGATCACTCTTCGCAGTACTCAAGAGGTTTGGCCTGGTGCGAAAGCACAAAGGGCAGATTGTGCTGACGAAGCGGGGACAGTCAGCGCAGCGGGACGCATCAATCATGTGGTCGGTGATCGTCGACAGCGTTCCGGTTGCGCCGGGCGGCTCGCAGAGAGCAGTGGAACTTCTTGTCCTCCTCGCCGTAGCCGCTGGTTTGTCGCCGGCAGATCGTCATCGCTTCGTCGCGGGAGCACTGGAGTCGATTCGGTCGTCAAGCATCCTCATGTCCGGCGCTCAGACTTCCAAACGTGACACGTCCGGGAGCACCGTAGAGGTGCTCGGTTTGATCGGCGCTACGGGGTACGAGCTGGGGAAGTTCGGCACCAAAGAGGACTCTCCCTGGGCAGCTCGCCTCGCTAGGGCGATCCTGCAGCGTTAACTCGCGCGTTCGATGCAGACAACCGAAATGGGGTTCGATCCGGCAATGCCGAATCGAACCCCGTTTCGTGTCCTGGTAGAGATCAGATATTGACGCCGTAGTCGCGGGCGATGCCGGCGAGTCCGGATGCGTAGCCCTGTCCGACTGCGCGGAACTTCCACTCGCCGTTGTGGCGGTAGAGCTCACCAAAAAGCATGGCGGTCTCGGTGGAAGCATCTTCCGAGAGGTCGTAGCGTGCGAGCTCGGATCCATTCGACAGATCTACGACGCGGATGTAGGCGTTGGTGACCTGCCCGAAGGACTGGAGTCGGGCATCGGCGTCGTGGATCGAGACGGGGAAGAAGATGTTGGTGACGTTGGGCGGTACAGCCGGGAGGTCGACGTTGATGACTTCGTCGTCGCCGTCACCTTCACCGGTGAGGTTGTCGCCGGTGTGCTCGATGGATCCGTCGGGCGAGCGAAGGTTGTTGTAGAAGACGAAGTGCAGGTCGGAAAGGACCTTGCGTTCCGGGCCTGTGACCAACGCACTGGCGTCGAGGTCGAAGTCGGCACCACTGGTACTGCGTGCATCCCAGCCGAGACCGACTGCGACCTTGGTGAGGTTGGGTGCGGCCTTCGACAGAGATACGTTGCCGCCCTTGGCAAGTGTGACGCCCATTCAGGTTCCTCTCGTTCGAACGAAGTGGATTTCTTCGTTCGGGAGTTCTGTGTTGTCCGTTCTCGACTCACATTACCGTGAGCGGGTAGGTGCGGTTCGACCGAATAGCTACCTCACTCGAACAGCGCGCGAAGATCCTCGGCGTCGAGTCCGGTGCCGAGTGTCCCTTCGGCGTCCATGACATTCGAGAACAATGCCGACTTCTTGGCTTTGAGCGCCATGACCTTCTCTTCGATCGTGTCTTTGGCAATGAGACGGTAGACCATGACGTTTCGTGTCTGCCCGATGCGGTGAGTACGATCGACCGCTTGTGCCTCGGCGGCCGGGTTCCACCAAGGGTCGAGAATGAAGCAGTAGTCGGCCTCGGTGAGATTGAGGCCGAAGCCACCAGCCTTGAGGCTGATCAGGAATACGGGGGCTACGCCAGACTTGAACTCCTCCAACACTTCACCGCGATTGCGCGTCGAACCGTCGAGATAGCTGTACGGAATTTTTTCCGCTTCGAGTCGTTTGCGGACAGAACCGAGGAACCCGGTGAATTGGCTGAAGATCAACGCACGGTGTCCGCCGGCAATGACGTCGTCCAATTGCTCGACGAGAGCGTCGACCTTGGCTGAGGGGACAGGTCCGCTTTCCTCGTCGACCAGCGAGACGTCGAGACTGAGTTGGCGTAGCACCGTCAGCGATTGCAGGATCGTGAATCGGTTCTTGTCGACGTCGTCGAGCAGTCCGAGAATCTTCTGCCGTTCGCGTTGCAGGTGGGTGTCGTAGATCGCGCGATGGCTCGGATGCAACTCGATCTGGAGTATCTGCTCCTGCTTCGGCGGCAAGTCTGCAGCCACCTGTTCCTTGGTGCGCCGAACCATCAGCGGTTTGACGCGCCGCCGAAGTTGCGCCAATCGCTCTGTGTCGCCTTCCTTTTCGATGGGGTTGCGGTAGACGTCGGTGAAGGTAGTGGGACTGGGGAACAGTCCTGGTGCAGTGATCGCGAGGAGCGACCACAACTCCATGAGATTGTTTTCCATGGGAGTGCCGGTGATCGCGAGTTTGAAGGGTGCGTTCACTGCCGTCGCACACTTGTGGACCTTGGACTTGTGGTTCTTGGCGAATTGGGCTTCGTCGAGTACCAGTCCGGACCAGACGCCCGCCGAATACGCATCGGTGTCGAGGCGAAAGAGAGCGTACGACGTCACGACGATGTCCGCCCCGTCGACGAGTGTTGCCAGGTCGGTTCTTCTGCGCCGCAGAGTATCCGTGATGACAGCGGTGTGGAGGGTTGGTGCAAACTTGGCCACCTCGGATTTCCAATTGGAGACCACGCTGGTGGGAGCAACGATCAGAAAGGGCGGCGCCGCTGGATTCGATTGCCGTGCAGTGCAGATCATTGCGAGAGTTTGCAGGGTCTTGCCCAGGCCCATGTCGTCGGCGAGTATGCCGCCCAGGCTGTGCTGCCGGAGGAAGTTGAGCCAGCGGAATCCGTCGACCTGATAGGGGCGCAGTGTTGCCGTCAACGTGGCGGGGACGTCGACGGGATCGATCCCGGAACCGCCGAGCAATCCTGCGATCTGCTTCTTCCAAGCTGCTGCCTGATGTTCGACTCTTCCCAGTGTCGTCAATTCTTCCCACAGCCCGGCTTGAAACTTGCTGATCGCGAGTTTGCCGGTTGGTCGATCGAGCAGCGACCGCGCTTCGGTGATGAGTCGGTGTAGACCGAGAAGGTCAGGTGCGTCGAGTCGGAAGAAGGCGCCGTCCGGCAGCAGTATGTGAGTCTCACCCTTGCTCAGGGCGGAGAACAGCGTGGTGAACGGAACGCTTTGTCCCGCAACGTCGACGGTGACGTCGAGGTCGAACCAGTCGGATCCGCTGTTCCCGTCGGGGGCTGACGTGCTGAGGCCGATCACGACAGCGTCGTCTGCGGGCCGATAGTCGGCGGGAGTGCCCACGACGGTGAGGTCGACGTCGTCGTTCGCGTCGAGTTGGGGGAGGAGGTCGAGTGTGAACTGCATGGAATCGAGGCCGGCCAACGTTCCCGCGAGAGTGGCCTTCGCCGCGGCCGCACCGAGGCTCTTGGCAATGGCATCTTCGGCAACGTGGTTGCGGATCTCGGACTCGTCGGTGGTTGTGTCTGCGGTAGAAATGATCAGTTCGTCGGCATCGACTGTGTACTTCCATGCCGATTCGATGTCGATGCGGTGGTTGTCCGCGTACGTGGCGACCAGTTGTAGCCGTGGACCGGACACAGTCGGTGGGTTGTAGGCGCCGTCGGAAGATATGACGGGAGCGAGGTTTCCGAGTTTGAACACGAACCGCGAAGTGAATGCATCCCGATGCTCGGCGGGGATGTCGACCGATTTTCCGGAGTCGATCAACTGCCTCAATTGGTGAGTTATCGGCGTGTGCAGTGGTGTCAGAGTGATCGCGTTGGCGTCGTCGAGCGCGAAGACGCCATGTGCCGGCGTGCCGACCAGTCCCCAGTCGGAATGAGTCACGATGTGCCCACCGGCCTGAATTCGGGGCGTCAGGCGGAGGTTGTTGTCTTCCGCTCCGTGGACGTCGAGGCAGATGCTGGCATCGTCGAGTAGGGAGATGTTGCCGAGGCCGGCCTTCGAGTGAACGAGTGAAACGCCGACGCTGATGGCCTCACGAAGAAGCGACCAGAGTTGCGGGCTCGCGAACCCGGCAAGATCGATTTCCGCGGCATTTTGATTTCGGTAGTAGTTGCCGGCGCTGTGGAGGAGATGTATGTCGCGTAGAACCCGGAGGTGATCTGCGGGGAACTGAAAAGTGCTTCCGAGTTTGTTCCAGGCGAGCCCGCCGGAGATCCACCCTCTCGCTCCTGGTTGCACGGGTTTGATGATGAGCCTTGTCGATGCGCCCTTGGTTCGGGTGGTGAATTGAATGCCAAGTCCACGTGTAGTGCGGCCGGCCGGGTCTGGTCGGAGCAACTCCTCGAGCGCGCTGTCCCATCCGAGGTGTTGTGGAGTCTTGTTCGCCTCGGCCACCGCTGCGAGCACCAACGCGACTACGTGCTTGCAGTTCATCCGCACGGGACACGTGCAGAGGCCACGCGTGAACGTTGCTGTACCGGCCGCGCTGCGACTTACCGAAATCGTGCAGGTGTACGGCTCTCGCGCAGTTCCCGATACAGCGCCGGTCAAGGTGTCAGCGGTGTCGTTCCATGCGATGGATTCGACTGCATTCTGCCGCAGGTAGGTAAGTCCGCGTTCGTAGGTGGTTGTGCCCACGACAGCGCGAATTCGGTCGAGGTCGAGGGCCCTGACTGAATCCGGTTGCACGGGGCCAGCCTAGTAGCGGTGACCGACAGATCTTGTCGTGGTCGTTTGTCCAAGAAAGTCCGAACTGCACGGTATGTTCACGGAAACATCTTTGACTGGTTTGGGAGTTTCATGAGGACTGAGCGGCGAGCGTGGATCCGATCTGCGCGCACAGGTGCGGTGTGTTTGGCCGTTTGTGCACTTTCTTTGCAGTTGGGCGGACTGTCGACGGCAGCGCCGAGTTCCGGGAGCTCGGGAAGCTCGGGAAGTCTGGGCAGCGTCGAGGGCAGCGTGAGTTCGGGGTCGACGATCCCAGGACCGCTTCAGGAGGATCCGGGCCCCAAGCCGGAGCTGCGCGACGACATCGTCGTCCCGGCCATCGTCGGCGAGAAGGTGACCGCACCGCAGGCAGTCAGGCTGACGGTGGCGTCGCCTGCACTTCGACGCGAGGTCGGCGTCGAGATCTTGCTACCCGCGGACAATTCGGTTCCGCGCCCAGCGCTGTACATGCTCGAGGGCGTCGACGCCGGAGAGAAGAGCAGCGGATGGATGACGATCGGCGGCGCCCCGGCGTTCTTCGCCGACAAGAACGTCAACGTCGTGATGCTTAATGGCGGAATCGCGAGCCTGTACTCGGACTGGGAGAATCCGGATCCGCGGCTGGGACTGCACAAGTGGGAAACCTTCATCACCGAGGAGTTGCCACCGCTGATCGACGCGCGACTAAAGACCAACGGAATCAACGCGATTGCCGGCAATTCCATGGGCGCAATGGGTGCAATGATGCTCGCCCAACGCTTTCCGGACATGTATCGCGGCGTTGCCGTGTTCAGCGGCTGTTATTCCACGATGGATCCGCTCGGCCGAACTGCCGTCCAGGCCACGATTTCTTCTCGAAGCGGAGATCCGGCCAACATCTGGGGTGTGCCAGGGGGCCCGGAGTGGGAGGCACACGATTCGTTGATCAACGCAGAGAAGTTGCGTGGCAAGGAAATCTACGTGTCGACGGCAAATGGTCGTCCCGGATCTGACGAGACGCTGCAGACTCCTGAACTGCTCGAGCGCCTGGTGATCGGCGGCGGCATCGAGGTTGCTGCGCACGCCTGCACCAAGATGTTCGACGCGCGGTTGCAGGAGCTGAAGATTCCGGCGCAGGTGGATTACGAGCCGAACGGCACACACGCGTGGGCGTATTGGCGTGAACGATTGCCGAAGGCGTGGCCGACTCTGTCCCGGGCATTGGGCGTCTGACGGTTCGACAACAGTTTGTGCAGTTCCGGTCGAAAAGCAGCGTCCCCGCACCGTATTGCTCGGGTGCGGGGACGCTGCTGCTGTCAGCGAGGGTTACGCGTCGACAAGTTCCTCGGCGAAGGGATCACCGTTGCGGGGAGCGTCGAAGCGTTCCTTGTCGAGAATGCCCTCACGCTTTGCGACGATGACCGGAACCAGAGCCTGGCCGGTGACGTTGACTGCGGTACGGCCCATGTCGACGATCGGTTCGACTGCGAGGAGCAGTCCGACGCCGGCCAAGGGAAGACCCAGGGTGGAGAGTGTGAGTGTGAGCATGACTGTCGCACCCGTAGTTCCGGCCGTTGCTGCCGAGCCGATGACCGAAACGACGACGATCAGCAGGTAATCGGTGAAGGTCAGCGGAACGTCGTAGAAGCCGGCGACGAAGATTGCCGCGATCGCGGGATAGATTGCGGCGCAACCGTCCATCTTCGTGGTGGCACCGAGCGGAACGGCGAACGAGGCGTACTCACGCGGAACACCGAGGTTGCGTTCGGTGACGCGCTCGGTCAGCGGCAGGGTGCCGATCGACGAGCGCGAGACGAACCCGAGCTGAGTTGCGGGCCAGACACCGGAGAAGAAGCTTCGAACCGAGAGACCGTGTGCGGCAATCAGGATGGGGTAGACCACGAAGAAGACAATGGCCAGACCGATGTAGATGGCGGCGGTGAAGACGCCCAGCGAGCCGATCGCATCCCAGCCGTAGGTGGCGACAGCGTTGGCGATCAGCGCGGCGGTGCCGATCGGGGCGAGGCGGATGATCCACCACAGGACCTTCTGGACGATCGCGAGCAGCGAAGCGTTGAACTCGAGGAACGGCGCAGCCTTGGGACCGATCTTGAGTGCAGCAATGCCGATTGCGCCGGCGATGACGAGCAGGTGCAGGACGTTGAAGCTCAGCGATGTAGTCGCCACGCCTTCGGCGACGGAAGTCTTTGCACCCAACCCCAGGAAGTTGTTCGGAACCAGTCCGGTGATGAACGCCCACCACGAGCCGGAGCTCTTGGGTTCCTTCGCTGCTTCGGCGGCGACGTCGGTCCGTGAACCGGGATCGGTGATCAGGCCGACGACGATGCCGATGATCACAGCGATGAAAGCGGTGATCGCGAACCAGAGCAAGGTCTGCACGGCCAGGCGAGCTGCATTGGCGACCTGGCGCAGGTTGGCGATGGAGCTGACAATGGCGGTGAACACCAGCGGGATCACCGCAACGGTGAGCAGCTTGACGTAACTCGAACCGATGGTCTGTACGGTGCCGACCAACCAGTTGACGTTGCCGTCGGCTGCATCAGGCATTGCCCGGGCGACGAGACCGATGATGACGCCGAGTACGAGACCGGCGACGATCTGCGGTCCGAATGCCGTCGCCCAGGACGGAAAACGGGACGTGGACTTTTCCGGCACGCCGGTGGAGGTGGAGCTGGGCATGACTATGCCTTTCGAAAATCAAGGGAGCGAAACGCAGCGCGGCACCAGAGGCCGGGCAGATTCGAAGAAATGTTTCCTGGTACGCGTCAGGTCAGAGCGAGCGCGTACACATTGCGCTCGCCTGCAGGCGAAGGTCGACGTAACGCCGACTGGTCAGGAACAACACTGTCCACACACTACTCGCAGCTTCAACTACTCGATCCCGAGGGTCGCCGCGGGAGTTCGCTTCGTGTTCGTCGGGCGTGCCCCGATCAGTCACTGTTGGTCGGTTGACTAGTCTCGACGATCAGTAGGTGCCGCACCGGCGCCTAAGCGTCGGCAAGCGGAAGCGAGAGACCGATGAGCGTTCGGAATGCCGAGTACCCGCGTCCGAAGCATTTCCTGGTGCACCTCAGTGACACGCATCTGGTGGCTCAGGGGGAGTTGTACGACGCCGTGGATGCGTCGACGAGATTGCGGGAAGTGCTCAGCGGGATCGTGGCCTCGGGCGCACGCCCGGATGCACTGATATTCACCGGCGACCTGACCGACCAGGGACACCCCGACGCATACGCGGAATTGAAAGCCATCGTGGAACCCGTGGCGGCCGAGATCGATGCGCAGGTCATCTGGGCGATGGGCAACCACGACGACCGCTCTACGTTCAGGTCTCTGCTGTTGGGCGAGGACGCCACCGATCATCCCGTCGACAACGTCTACGACCTTGACGGACTGCGGGTGATCACCCTGGATTCGTCGGTTCCCGGTCACCACTACGGTGAGATCTCGGATCGTCAATTGGATTGGCTACGCTCAGAATTGGCGGTGCCCGCGCCCGACGGAACAATTCTGGCGCTGCATCATCCGCCGGTTCCGTGCATTCAGGATCTCGCGGTTCTGGTGGAGTTGCGCGATCAGTCCCGGTTGGCAGACGTCTTGCGTGGCAGCGACGTCCGGGCGATTCTTGCTGGGCATCTGCACTATTCGACGACGGCGACGTTCGCCGGCATTCCGGTGTCCGTGGCGTCGTCGACGTGTTACACCCAGGACTTGAACGTGGAAGTCGGTGGTCAGCGTGGTCGTGACGGGGCTCAGGGGTGCAACCTGGTGCACGTCTACGACGAGACAATTGTTCATTCGGTCGTTCCACTCGGCGCGCACGTGACGGTCGGTGAGCCTGTCGACGCGGACGAGGGAGCCCGGAGGCTCAGCGCTGCCGGTATTCGAATCCTCGAGAGCGAAAAGGCGGCACGCTCGATCATCTGAGGTGGCAGGCGGTTTCCGGCACTCCGGCGCAGTTCTGGGCGATTGCCTGGCCGTCGCGTACTCACTACCGTCGAGGTAGGTGCAGAGCTCCAGCAACAAGGACCGGCTAGCTGGACGGCAACCCTTCATGCCGATGGGGTGCCCCGGAATCACACCTGGCGATACGCGTGGTGCGTGTCGCAAGCGGCAGTCGCCACGAGAACCGTCAGTCGGGTGCTGACGGTTTCTGCGGTCGGCACTGTGCGCTCCCGAGTAGTTCTCGAACAGGAGTATGCGCCGATGACCTCCACCCCCTCCTCTCATCTTGCTCCGTTGCATCTCGCCGTAGCGCTGGACGGTGCCGGTTGGCACCCTGCAGCCTGGCGAGAGCCACACTCGCGCCCGAGTGAGCTGTTCAGCGCGTCGTATTGGACTGACGTGGTGACGACCGCCGAGCGTGGTCTGCTCGATTTCGTCACCATCGAGGACAGTCTCTCGGTGCCGGCCAACCCACTCGAGCCCGTTGACGACGCGGTTGATCGGGTGCGCGCTCGGCTCGACGCACATCTCGTGGCCGCCCGACTGGCACCGATCACGAGCAACATCGGCTTGATCCCGACCATCACCACCATTCACACCGAGCCGTTTCACGTGTCCAAAGCCGTTGCCACGTTGGATTACACCTCGCGCGGTCGCGCCGGATGGCAGGTGAAGGTTTCGGCGTCGGAATCCGAGGCAGCACAGTTCGGGCGTCGCGACATCCCAGCGCTCACCGATGCCGACCGTCAGTCGATCGTTTCAGGCGTCCTCCCGGACTTCGTGCGCGACCTGTTCGACGAAGCTGCGGAGGCGGCTGACGTAATCCGGCGACTCTGGGACAGCTGGGAGGACGGCGCCGAGATCCGCGATGTGGAGCAGCGCCGGTTCATCGACCGAGACAAGTTGCACTACATCGACTTCGAGGGAAAGTACCTCTCGGTCCGTGGACCGTCGGTGACTCCGCGCCCGCCGCAGGGGCATCCCGTCGTTACCGCGTTGGCACATCAGCGGGTCGCGTACGAGCTGGCGGCGCGGACGGCCGATCTGGTGTTCGTGACGCCGTTCGACGACGAGCAGGTCACGGCAATCCTGGGTGAAGTGCGAGCCGCCGAAGAACACGTGCAGCGCACCGGCGAACCTCTTCGGGTCTTCACCGACATCGTCGTCTTCTTCGATGCGCCGGAAGAAACCGGAAAGGAACGGCTCGCTCGCCTCGACGCGCAGGCCGGCGCCGAATACCGTTCGGACGCGCTGACCTTCACCGGCTCTGCTGCGGAGTTGGCGGATCTCCTGCTCCGGTGGCAGCAGTTGGGAATCGAAGGCTTCCGGTTGCGGCCGGGCGTCCTCGTGGACGACCTCGACGCCATCGCAGGTGAGCTGGTGCCTGAACTGCAGCGACGCAGCGTATTCCGCACCGAATATCCGCAGACGAATCTTCGCGGACTCCTTGGTCTACCCATCGACGTTCCCAACCGCTACGCCGCCGGCACTCCGGCCGCCTGACAGACGAGGAATAGATTCTCATGAGTTCTCAGAAGCGTAAGCAGGTCATCCTGGGTGCCTACCTCGGCGGCGTCAACCATCACACTGCGTGGTGGGATCCGCAGGCGGGCAGCCAGATAGAGTTCGATTCTTTCGAGCACACCGCTCGAACCGCCGAGCGTGGGAAGTTCGACTTCTTCTTCCTCGCCGAAGGACTCGCCCTTCGTGAGCGTGCGGGACAGATTTTCGACCAAGACATCATCGGTAGGCCGGACACCTTCACGGTCCTTGCGTCGTTGGCGGCAGTAACCGAACACCTCGGATTGGCCGGCACCATCAACGCCACGTTCAACGAGCCTTACGAACTGGCACGCCAATTCGCGACGCTCGATCAGTTGTCCGGAGGGCGTGCCGCCTGGAACGTCGTCACCTCGTTCGACGCATTCACCGGCCAGAACTTTCGCCGCGGCGGATACCTCGACCGCGCGCAACGATACGAGCGTGCGGAGGAGACCGTAGCGCTGGTGCGTGAACTGTGGGATTCGTGGCGAAGCGACGACATCGTGGCCAACAAGGCATCAGGGCGCTTTCTCGCGAGACCGGATGCCGGTGAATTCGCTTTTCATGGATCGCATTTCGACGTGAACGGCCGATTCACAGTGCCGCGTAGCCCGCAAGGGCGCCCGGTTATTCTGCAGGCAGGGGTGTCGCCGCAGGGGCGCGATTTTGCTGCCGGCAATGCCGACGCGATCTTCTCACCGTACGGTCAGTTGCCCGAGGCGGCCGATTTCTATCGCGATATCAAAGCACGTGCCGTCGCGGCCGGACGTGACCCGGGTGACATCAAGATCCTGCCGTCGGCGAGTTTTGTTCTCGGCACCTCGGAGGCAGATGCGATCGAGAAATACCGAGAGATTCGCGACCAGCAGGTCACCGGCCAGACCGCTTTGGTTCTGCTCGAACAGATCTGGAATCTCGATCTGTCGAAGTACGACCCCGAAGGACCACTACCCGACATCGCTCCGGATCCCGAGGCTCCGCCGATCATCCAGGGCCGCGCCTTCATTCACCAAGATCGTTTCGCGACCGTCGCAAAACTTCGCGCGGTGGCCGAGAGCAAGAAGTTGAATCTGCGCGAAGTGGTGATCGATCAGTTCGAGCGTGGACCGATCGTCGGTACACCGCAGCAGGTTGCCGAGAAAATAGATTCGTTTGTCAGCAACGACGGTTCGGACGGATTCATCCTCGGGTCGCACCTCGTGCCAACCGGCCTCGACGAGTTCGTCGACGACGTGGTGCCGCTGCTGCAGGATCGAGGTGTTCTCCGCAGTGACTACGAAGGAACGACGTTGCGTGAAAATCTCGGACTGCCCATCCCGGTGCAGCGGGAGCGCGCGACAGCACGCTGATCGACCGAAGTAGCAAGGGCCCAGCCGAAATCGGCTGGGCCCTTGTTTCGTCTAGGCTTCCCAGGGCGCCGGGATGGGGTAATAGCTCTCCAGAAACTCCGTGATCTTGCGTGTGCGAAGTTCCAGATCGATCTCCGGAGCGCTGCCGTCGTTGAGGCAGAAGAAGTCCATGGAGCGCTTGGCGAGCAGTGAGTCCATGTCGCGCAACCCGGCTTTGACCGTCGTATCGACGTACTTGACGGCGGCGGACTTCTGTACCACCGACCGTCCACTCATCAGTGTGTAGTAGTGATACAGCGAATTGGTCACCGAGATATTGGAACTCGCGCGGAAGGTGCTTGCTGCAGTTGCGGCGAAGTCTTCGGCGAACTCGCGTTCCATCTCGGCCATCACGCTTTTGCGTAGTGGCGTCGCTGCGTGCTCCAGATGCCTGGTGGTCATCAGACCGAAGCGGTCCTGGAGTAGCCGGCGGTTGACGCGAGCCGCATTCTCGAACCCGCTGCGGTCGTTGTCGTTGTGTCCCAATCCGATTCTGGTGTCGGCCTCGATGAACATGCTGATCCCACCGGGGGAGAAGAACATGTCCGGGCCAACGGGGCGACCGAAGAACATGTCGTCATTGGAGTAGAGGAAATGCTCTGCCAGACCCGGAATATGGTGCAGCTGGCACTCGACAGCTTGAGAATTATGGGTAGGCAACACACTTGGATCGGCGAAGAATTTTTCGCTGGGCATGAACGTGACTCGCGGATCGTCGGCAAGCCAGTCCGGACGATCGGAATCGGTTGCGACGAAGATCCGCCGGATCCACGGCGCGTACATGTGGATGGATCGAAGCGCGTATTTGAGCTCGTCGATCTGACGGAAGCGCGCTTCTGATTCGTCGCCCTCTCCGACGATGTAGTTCTGCATGCGCTTGGCGCGCTGAGCCTGAAACTCCTTGGAAGAGCCGTCGACCCAGGAAAAGACCAGATCGATATCGAAGCTGATATCGGAGGCATGATCGGCGAACATGTTCTCGATAGTCGGCCAGATCCGGCCGAATCGCTCGACGGTTCCTCGGACAGCTTCTTCGGGGAGGACGGTTCGTCGTGTCAGTGAGTTCTCGACGGGTAGGACGATTTCTTCGTCGGAAATCGACCACAATTCGATTTGAACGCCGATGTTCGCGCCGTAGTTCATGCCGCTTGCGACGTGAACCCGCGGACGGAACAAGCGGAAGATCCGTGACTTGTTGGTTTTCGACAGGGCACCGTCCGCGACAAGGAGCGCGGGGCTCTTCTTCGCGTCGACGGTTTTGGAATAGAAGGGTGCGTTGGCGCATCCCTCGACAAGTGCCTGCCGCAGGTTTTTGCGCTCGGTCCAGCTCACCGCGATCACGGGGCGCTCGTCGTTTCCGCGGACGAGTAGATACTCGATTCCTGCGGCGTCGAGGATGTCGCGGATGAAGAGGAGATCTTCGACCATCGCTTCGAGCGGCGTGGTGGTCGTGATCGCGAGGGCAAAACGATTCTTGAATCGGACGGTCTCGGGTAGCTCGCCCATCCGTGCGCGTGACGCGGCCGACGCCGGTTCCACGGGATTGGGGCTGTCCTGCTCCGGGGGTACGAAGTAGATGTCGTGCGGAGCGGGAGATTCTGTAATGGGATGCCTTCCGATTCTGATCCAGCTGTGTATCTGTCGCCCCCGACGCTGCGAGAGCGTGGTGGCGACGAGCTCAGTCTATGCCGTCGGCGCCGAAAGTCGGACATGAGTGACGGCGATGGGTAGGGCGGGGCGAGTCGGGTACCCCGAGGACCGAAGCGAGAGTGAAGGAGGAGAACCGATGCGTGTGAAAGCGATGGTCGGAACAGGCGCGATGGCTGTTGCGCTGGCCGCCGGCCCAGTTGCCACAGCTTCTGCTGAAGGCGCCGAGACGGCGGGGTCGGAGGGTTCACCGGAGATGCTGACCTGCGAGGTGGTCTTCGATGCACTGGAAGACATGAGCCCGGAATGGACGGAAGAGGGGATCGATCAGGTCGAAGACTGGTGTGAGTTGATCACCGGCGAAGAAGACTGAACGTCAGCCGCGCGAGATCACTCGTCGCGACAGTCGCCACCGCCCGTCTTCGAGTTCGAACTCATCGGCGTAGCTCCCGACGCCGCTGAGCTTGGGCGAGGTGGTCGTGTCGACGTAGAACGTCCACACCGCATCCGCGCGGGCTGTAGTTTCCGAGGTCACGTCCACGGCGATCGCCGTGGTGACGTGGCGTGTGAATGTGCCAGGACCTTGAATGCCGGCCGCCCTGCGCTCGACTACTCCAGCAGCAATTTCTTCACGGCCACGTCGTACCTGTGCGGGGATACCGCGATCGGGATTGGCCGGCATGTTCCATTCGGCCTCGCGTGTGAACTGCTCCACGTAATCCTCGACCGAGCCGGTATCGGCAAGATGTGCGATGCGAGCGAGCGTTGAACGAATCTGTTCGGCAGGGCCCTCGGGTTGCATGCTGTTCTCCGTACGTGTGGGTGCTGTGGTGGATCGCAGGATATTGCCCGTGGACCGACCGAACACCGAGGCGTCCCAGTCAGTGGCAGCAGTTGAGAGAAATTCAGATCACCGTGAGTTCAACTATTTCCCCGATATCAGGGGAAATGGTTGAGTATCCCCTGAAGGCAAAAGCCTTAATTCCGACCGGGAGGTTTCACACCGTGTCCGTCGCTCCTCGATGTCGGCTCTGACTTCTTCAGCGCCACAACGACTGTCGTAGCAGCTCGCTTTTCTGAATTCCCGGGAGTGAGCATGTCGGAACGACACTCTTTCCCATTCTCGCAAGCGTGTGCCCTGAGAGTGCACAGCTGCGCACCTATTACGAAGGACAACACCTCCGTGAACTCGTCTCTTTCGACGGCCGGTCTCGACCGCCGTGCCTTCTTCCGTGGCAGTGCGATCGCCGCATTCGCCATCTTCGGTAGCGGCTCACTGGCCGCGTGCTCCTCTGCAGTCGGCGAACAACGCTCGGACGCAGGTGAATCAGTTGAGCCGGTTCGAGGTGGGACGCTCACACTGGCGATACCGGACGACGTCAGCCCTGCGGCACTTTTGACCAGCACCACCGTTGCCGGTGTCACGATATCCGGGCTCGTGTACGAGACCCTGACCCGCTATCCACTCGATTCGGTAGTGCCACAGCCAGTTCTGGCCAAGGCCTGGAAGCTGTCCGACGACGGGCTGACGCTCACGCTCAATCTGCGCGATGACGTCACCTTCCACTCCGGCCGGCGCTTCACCTCCGCTGATGCGGAGTTCTCGCTGCGCACCTATGCGGACCCGAAATTCTCGGCCCAGCTCAGGAGTACGGCGGCCGCCATCGCCGGCTTCGACTCTTCGGATCCCAATACGCTGGTTCTCACCCTCGCACACCGAACCGGGAACATCTTCGATCTTCTCGATCTAGCGCCGATCTTCGACCCCGAAACATTCGACAAGGCGGTGACCGGTGAATCCTTCGTTGGTACGGGCCCTTTCGTATTCACCTCACGCACCCCGAACAGTTCCATCTCCTTCGATCGGAACCCGAACTACTGGGTCGCCGAGCGGCCGTACCTCGATCACGTGGAAGCGCGGATCGTTCCGGACGCCCAAGCGCGCCTGACATCGCTGAAGTCCGGACAGGTCTCTCTTGTTGCTCCGGCGTCGTTGCCCTTCCGTGACTCACAGAACTTGGCCAAGACCAGCGGGTTCGTGACAACCTCGATCGAGGGTGCGGAATTACAGATATACCTGGGCGCAAACGTCACCGCCGACGGGCTGACCGATGTGCGGGCACGAAAGGCGTTGGCCTACGCGATCGATCGTGACCGCATCATGAGTGAGGTGTATCGCGATACGGGGTATGCGGTCAATCTGCCGTGGCCGAAGTCGTCGCCCGCCTACGACGCTGCCAAGAACGCGACCTACACCCGCGATGTCGACAAGGCGCGCGCCCTGGTCGGCGAACTGGGCGCACTGCCGACCATTCCGTTGACCTACACAGGAGCGAGCCCGGATTTCGAAGCCGCCGCGCAGATCGTGCAGGCCAATCTCGCCGAGGCAGGGATCCGCGTCGAATTGGATCCTGTCGAGGCATCCATCTTCGTCAAGCAGTTGATCGGCGCTGAGTTCAAAGGACTTTGGCTGACCAATCACACTTTTGCGCAATATGTTCCGTCAACCCTGACGGTCAGCGCCTACCCGTTCAACGCTGCTCACAATGCCTCGAAGTTCAGTTCGCCGGCGTATTCCGCCGCAGCGGAGGGTGCGTGGCAGGTTCCCGACGGTTCGAGCGATGAGGCAAAGAAACTGTATGCCGAATTGGGCACGCAACTGTTGAACGAGTTGTTCTTGATCGAGATCGGTGTTGTCGTGCCGCAGGTATCGGCGGCCGAGACCGTTCGTGGTCTGGCCTGGACAAAGGGTCGCCAGCCACAATTCGCCAACACATTCCTGGCGTAGGGGATTCGATGATTCGTTACATTGCGGGGCGACTACCGTCGGCGGTGGTGGTTCTCTTCCTCGCGTCGATATTGATCTTCTCGGTGATGCGTCTGGTGCCTGGCGACCCCGCGTTGGCTCTCGCCGGCCCCGATGCAACTCCGGAAGCGATTGCAGCCATTCGTCATTCGCTCGGTCTCGACAAGTCGATTCCCGCGCAGTACCTGACCTGGATCGGCGACGTACTGACATTGGATCTCGGGCGTTCGTTCGTTCTCGGCGGCCAGATTTCCGATCTGGTGCTGGCGGGGTTGGGGAACACCGCAGTTCTGGCGGGAAGTGCGTTGCTGCTGGCCGTCGTGTTGAGTCTGGTGCTCAGTGTTGCGGTGGTGGTGTGGCCGAAGAAATGGCTGACCTCGGTGGTGAACCTTCTGAACACTCTCTCGGTTGCTCTGCCCAACTTCGTGACCGGTGTCCTCCTGGTTCTCGTCTTCGCGGTGCTGATTCCGGTTCTGCCATCCGGTGGTGTTCCACCAGGTGGGTATCTCGCTCGTCCCGACATCACGTTCCAGTACCTGCTGCTGCCGTCACTGTGCCTCGCACTTCCTGTCGCGGCCGCTCTCACCAGGTTCCTGTCCGAAGCGCTGCGCACCGAGATGGCGCAGCAGTACGTGAGCACCGCTCGCGCAGCCGGTGTGCCACGGTGGAACTTGGTTACACGCAGTGCATTACGCAATGCACTGCCAACCATGCTCACCGTGCTCGGAATTCAGACCGGGCACCTTCTCGGCGGAGCCGTACTGGTTGAGGCGATCTTTGCCTGGCCTGGCATCGGCCAATTGATCGAGCAGGGAATCGGTCGGCGGGATTACCCGGTGGTGCAGGTGCTGCTCCTGCTGTCGGTCACGATCTTCGTTCTGATCCAACTTCTGACCGACATCGTGCATGCCTACCTCGACCCACGCATCCGAATCGGAGGGCAGCAATGACGGTGGCCGATCAGTCTGTTGACGAAAGGGTTCGGCGATCTCGTCCTGTGGGCGCTGCTCTGACGCACGGTCAGGGGCTGGCGGGTGTGTTGATCCTGGTGGTCATCGCAGTAGCGGGAATTGCTGCTCCACTGTTGACCCACTACGGGCCCAACGAGCAGATCGAGGGTGCAAATCTGCTGGGGGCCAGTGCACAGCACTGGTTCGGAACAGATCAGGTCAACCGTGACGTCTTCGCCCGTTCTCTTTACGGAATCCGGATCAACCTCGTAATCGTGCTCGTCGCGGTGCCAGTGGGCGCGATCATCGGTTCGCTCGCAGGCCTGGTGTCGAGTATCAATTCGGTGGCAGATGTCATCGCACAGCGGATCTTCGATGTGATTCTTGCCTTCCCGCTGTTGATTCTGGCGATCACGTTGGTCGCGATCACGGGGCCGGGAGTAGCGCCGGTGATCGCGGTGATCGTGGCTGCTGAAATACCCTTGTTCGGGCGCCTGGTGCGAACGACGGTGTTGAAGGTGCGCGAACTCCCGTTCGTGGAGTCGGCCGAGGTAATCGGTGCGGGGCGGTGGTGGGTACTGCGTAAGCATGTGCTGCCCAACGCCGTAGAACCGCTGGGTGTGCAGATTGCGCTCTCCATGTCGGTTGCGGTGTTCGCCGAAAGTGCGATGAGTTTTCTCGGAATCGGCGTGCGCCCGCCGGATCCGTCTCTCGGTTCGATCATCGCGGGCGCCATTCCGAACCTCGATGCCAATCCGGCCTACGCGATCGGACCGTTGGTGATCGTCTCGGCGTTGGTCCTGAGCTTCCTGCTGATCGCCCAGGGACTGGGCAAGGCCCGCCGAATCTGAAATTGCCACCGCCACCACCACTTCAAGGACGTAGTCATGAATGCAACACCCGCACAGGCAGTTCTCGCCATCCGGGATCTGGTGATCGAGTTCGATGCCGACGGTTCCCGTGGCTCGTCGACAACTGTGGTCGACCACGTCAACCTCGAATTGGGTTTCGGTGAGATATTGGCGTTGGTCGGCGAGTCCGGATCCGGTAAGTCGTTGACCGCACGCGCTGTTCTCGGGTTGTTACCGGACGGCGCGCAGGCCCGCGGGTTGATCCAACTCGGTGGCCAACAGGTGCTCGGTGCCGACGAGGCGACGCTCAATCAATTGCGGGGGACTCGGGCCGCGATGGTTTTCCAGGAGCCTCAGACTGCACTGAATCCAGTGCAGAAGGTGGGTTGGCAGATCGCGCAGGCGCTGCGGGCACACGGCAAGATCTCGCGTGCCGACGCCAGAGTTCGCGCAATCAATCTTCTACGGATGGTGGAGATTCCGGAACCGGAGCGTCGGGTCGACTGGTATCCGCATCAACTCTCGGGTGGACAGAAGCAGCGGGTTGTCATCGCGCTGGCGTTGTCGGGTTCTCCTGATTTACTCATCGCCGACGAACCGACTACTGCGCTCGACGTCACCGTGCAGGCCGAAATTCTGCAACTCCTGCGTAATCTGCGTGATCGTTCGGGCACTGCAATACTGCTCATCACACACAACATGGGTGTCGTTGCGGACATCGCAGATCGCGTGCTGGTGATGCGATCGGGCAGGGTCGTCGAGCAGCAGACCGTTTTCGATCTCTTTGCGACGCCGCGTGAGTCGTACACACAGGCTTTGCTTGCGGCCGTGCCACGTCTGCCGGAGGTCGACCAGCCGAAGCCTGTGGTTGCTCTGGTCGATAGCGAAGGCGACGCGCAAGTCCCGCCGATCCTGCGGTTCGACGCGGCCTCCATCGTGTACCCGGCGAGGCTGGGCAACAGAGAGTTTCGTGCGGTCGATCAGGTGAGCCTGACGGTTCAGGCCGGCGAGGTTGTCGGACTGGTCGGTGAATCGGGATCAGGGAAGACAACTCTCGGCCGGGCTGCGCTCGGTGTTATCAGGGCCAGTAGCGGCATCGTTGCTTTCGACGGAACCGATCTCGGAAAGATCTCCGCCGCGAATCTTCGGGGCATCCGCAAGGGAATGGCCTTGATTCATCAGGACCCTGCGGCATCTCTCGATCCGCGTCGGACGGTCGGACAAAGCGTCGGCGAGCCACTCGAAGTCCATCGCTTTGCCACCGGAGCCCTGCTGCGAAACCGGGTGGGGGAGTTACTCGAATCAGTTCGCCTACCGAAGTCTTTTGCTCACCGGGCACCAGGAGAACTTTCCGGTGGTCAACGCCAGCGTGTTGCGCTGGCCCGAGCACTTGCCCTCGGACCGAGACTGCTGGTGGCCGATGAGCCGACCAGCGCTCTGGATGTTTCCGTCCAAGCCGATGTTCTTTCACTCTTTGCCGATCTCAGGGAGGAATACAACTTCGCATGTCTGTTCATCAGCCACGATCTTGCAGTCGTCAATCAGGTAGCCGACCGGGTAGCGGTACTTCGCAGCGGGGAGTTGGTCGAAGAGGGCCCCGCTGCAGAGGTATTCAGCTCGCCACGGCAGGACTACACACAACAGTTGGTTGCCGCGGTGCCTGTTCCAGATCCGCGTCGTCAGCGCGCCGGGCGGGAACGGGAATCACTGGTTCTCGACCTGACTGTTGCCGTTTGACCCGTCTCGACATCAAACAGCATTACCACCACCTCAACCTTTTGCAGACTCATAGGAGCTTGACATGTCCATCACCGAACTCGAACGCGTCACTCAGACCCCGGAGCAGATCTACGCTGCCGGCGGAATCACTGTCCACAAGGTCGGTGAGCTGATCGGCGCCCGCATCGACGGCGTACACCTCTCTGGGGATCTGTCCGAAGAGACCGCCTACGCGATCAACTATGCGCTGGCAGCGCACAAGGTTGTGTTCTTCCGTGGGCAGCAGCATCTCGACGACACGTCGCAGTACGAATTCGCCGGAACCCTCGGCAGCCAGACCACCACGCATCCCACTCTCAAGTCCAAGGACAACAAGCTGTTGGTGCTCGACGGCGCTGCCAGCAGCTGGCACACCGACGTCACTTTCATCGATCGCATCCCGAAGGCATCGATCCTGCGCGCGACCACAATTCCCGAGTACGGCGGAGCCACCACGTGGGCGTCTACCACGGCTGCGTACAACCAACTGCCGCATTCGCTCAAGGTATTGGTCGAGAATCTGCGCGCTGTCCACACTAATGCATACGACTACGCCGAGATTATCGACAAGGTGAAGCAAGGCGACGCTCAGCGCGTGACGAACTACTCCGAATTCACTCGCGAAATCTACGAGACGGAGCATCCGGTGGTTCGGGTCCATCCTGCGACAGGGGAGAAGACTCTGCTTCTCGGTCACTTCGTCAAGGAGTTCGTCGGACTGAAGCCGTCGGAGTCGGTTGCTCTCTACCAGCTTCTGCAGGCACGAATCATCAAGTTGGAAAACACCGTTCGGTGGTCATGGGCTCCCGGTGATCTGGCGATCTGGGACAACCAGGCAACCCAGCATTACGGGATTTCCGATTACGGGACACAGGCGCGCAGCGTGCATCGCGTGACGTTGGCCGGTGACGTTCCCGTCGACGTCCACGGTGAGCAGAGCCGCATCATCAAGGGCGATGCATCCGAGTTCTCGATCGTTGCAGACATCGACCGGCTTCCCGGCTTTGCCGCAAACTGATCAGTCCTGCTGCGGGTGATCCGGCGGGAACATCTGTCCCCATGAGTGATTGATGCTCGGCACGTCCATTCCGGGGTGTCCGGTCCCACGACGCAGCCTGTTCCGGCGAGCCACGGTAGGTGATCGAATGGATGGACCGGCATCCCCGGGGAACACTGAGCGGTTCTGTGTGCACCGCAGAGTGGGCACGACGGATTTTTCGCCAGCATGTAGTCGATGAAGTTGGTGTGCCCGGACGTGGCCATCCTTCCGGTGCATTTGCGGCACAGGACGGCTGGGTAGTCGTCACCAGGTTCAGCCTGCCTGAAGATCCGTGATGCGGAATGAAAGTGAAGGCGATCGCTGCTGTTGAACTTTCGCAACGGCATCGGTGAGCTGCAACCTGTGCAGTTGCCCCGCTCGTTCATCAACGTTCGGGCGTGGGCAGCTGTGGACGTCGGATCCAGCGTGTCGATGTCGCCGAAGTAGTGCGCATAGTGTGACTGGCCGGCCGTGGGAATCCGGTCGGCCAGTGCGTCGTCGACCGGCCCAGGATCCGTGGGAAACGTGATGGACCATCGTTGTTCGAGTTCTGGAACGGTGGGCAAACCGTGGAGTTCGTACGGGCGTTCATCGACTTCCATCCGCGACGTGCCGTCGAAGGGCGCAGCCACGGTCTCGATGCAGAGCAGCGTGCGAGGAGTGGTGTCGAGAACAGTGATCAGCAGGTCGCCGATGGCCATCTTTCCGCGCATGATCCAGGGATCGACACGGGCACGGGGTTCGAGAAACGCGACCACGGCATCGAGCCACGGCGTGCCGAGTGCGATGAATACGTGCTGACCGGAGCTCCGCGTGATCATCGAACGATTCTCGCAAGGGCTGCCGACAACGTCAGGCTTTGACCACCTTGCGCCCGAGCAGCGATGCAACCAGTCCGTCGACGAAGGTCGCCTGACGGCCGAGAGGATCGGAATCCGCTCCCGCAACGCTGCCGATCGAAATCGATCTCGTCAGGCCGGTCTCGCTGATGAATTCGGCGGCGAGGTGCGCTTCTCGGAATGTGAGGCCGCCCAGATGCGTCGTGTCGTCGACGCCGAGAACACGCCCGTCGATGATGTCCAGGTCGAAGTGGACGTGGACGCCGTTCACACCCTGACCCGCCGCGGCGAGGACGCGAGGCATCAAGGCCGCCATGCCACGGCGATCGATCTCGTCGATCGTCACCAGCAATACCCCGTACTCGTCGAGTGCGCGCTTGTGATCGACCGTGGCGTTCTTGACGCCCACCAAGACGGTGTTCTCCAAGCTGGGGCCGTGCAGATCCACCGCCGACGACAGCAATTGTTCGATATCGCCGTGGGAGGCGAAAATAATTGCACCCAAATCAGTTCCGGGTTCGGTGGCGATCGGAATTTTGGTGTTCTGCCAGGCCTCGGCAGTGAGCCACAGCGGCAACGTCGTGAGATCCGCGGCGGCGTTCTCTCCTTGAATGCAGCTGAAACCGATTCCGGACATGTCCTCGCGCAGACCGTGATCCAGGAGATGGCTTGCCAGCCCGCTAGTTTCGAGGTCGATCAATTCGACGCTCGCATTGGCATCGATCGGTTCGGTGCCCAGGACGTAGTGCTTTTCGACGTAGGGCGATGTCATCGCCATCAAGAGCGCGCCGTAATCGATCGTGAAGTCGACGGTGCCACCCAGTCGGTATTCGTCGCCTGTTTCTCCGGCGTCGACGAGGAGGTGATCGCTACTGGCGCTGATCACCTTCAGGCGCGGATCGATCGGGGTCAAGCCTTCCGGCGAGATGTCTTCGCGGCCGATGGACAAGATCAGGCGTCGGCTCGGCTTGTCCTCGTTGTCGAAGACGGGGCGTCGGCCGAATGCGTCTTCCCCTGAGACTCCATACGGCCGCGACGGCTTGACCTTGGCCTCGATGATGTCCGCGGTGAGAGTGAAGGCATCGTTGTTCAGCAGTTCGTACAGTCCGGGGGGAGTGGGTGATTCGGCCAGTACGATGCTGGCGCCCAAACGCAGATGGTTGATCCCCTCGGGCATCGTGCCCGTCTCGAGTAGTGGCAGCGAGAACGTATTGCCGCCGGAAACGATCGGCAGTTCGATCGAGAACCGCTTCGTGATTTCGTCGGCTAGGTAGACCAGATTCGTCAGGTTGTCGACGGTCGGTTGGATGCCACCGACGCACGCGAGGTTCGCGCCGATTCCGATCAGTCTGATGCCCTCGATAGGAAGGATTTCAGCGACTACGTCCAGCGCCTCCGCCGGCAGGATTCCTTCGCGGAGATCTCCGAGGTCGATCATCAGCACGATGTCGTGGACTACGCCTCGCGTTTGTGCTGCTCTGCCCAGAGCAGCAATCGTCGTCAACTCGGAGTTGAGGCTGATGTCCGCGTAGCGGATCGTGTCGTCGATCTCGTTCAGCGACGGTGCGCGGATCAGCATCAGGGGAACGGTGATGCCGTCGCGGCGAATGCGGGCCAGGTTGTCCAGGCGGGAGTCGGCGATCTGCGTGACGCCGCCGCGGACCATTGCTCGTGCCACCTTGGGGGATCCGCACGTAGATTTGCTGACACCGGCCACCGATATACCGTGAGCGCTGGACGCCTCGACGAGGACGCGCGCATTCTGTTCGATACGACGCAGGTCGACGGTGATGGTCGGTCCGGTCATGATCTCCCCGTTTTCTCCGAAGGCGGTTCACGATCCGGGCTTTCCAGACCGGACGGTTGGCGTGAGCTGGACAACTTTGCTCCAACAGTTGTGTCGCAGGACACTTGCGTGCAGTATGAGGATACAACAGTTTCCTACCAGGCACTCTAGAGGAGCGTCGATGGCTACTCTCGTCAAACACGTACTTCGGCGCAAGCCGGCTTTGCAGATAGACCAGGAGACCGGCGCAGATACCAACGGCGGCGAGCTGACCCGCAGTATCGGTTTGGCGCAGTTGTCCATGTTCGGCATCGGCGCCACGATCGGCACCGGTATCTTCTTCGTCCTCTCGCAGGCAGTCCCGGTTGCGGGTCCGGCGGTCATCATCTCCTTCGTTGTTGCCGGTGTCGTCGCGGGACTCACGGCGATCTGTTACGCGGAGTTGGCCGGAGCTGTCCCGGCGTCGGGCTCGTCGTATTCCTACGCTTACGCGACGCTCGGAGAGCTTCCGGCGATGGCCGTCGGAGCGTGTCTGCTTCTCGAGTACGGAGTATCGGCCGCGGCGGTGTCCGTCGGATGGTCGCAATACTTGAACCAGCTGCTTGGCAACCTCTTCGGGTTCCAGATTCCCGACGCGTTGTCACAAGCGCCGGAGCAGGGCGGCATCATCAATCTGCCCGCAGTGATCCTGGTGTGCCTGTGCGGTGTTCTGCTCATCCGCGGCGCCAGTGAATCGGCCAAGGCCAACGCCATCATGGTCTCGATCAAGCTCGCAATTCTGTTGCTCTTCATCGTGGTCGGCATCGCCGGATGGAACAGCAATCACTTCGCCGACTTCGCACCGTTCGGATTCAGCGGCGTCATGTCCGCCGCCGGAATCATCTTCTTCTCGTACATCGGCCTCGACGCCGTGTCCACTGCCGGCGAAGAAGTGAAGAACCCTCGTCGCAATCTCCCTCTCGCGATCCTCATTGCGCTCGTGTCCGTCACCGCGATCTACATCGCCGTTGTCGCCGTGGCGATCGGTGCACAGGATTCCGCATCGTTCGAAGGTCAGGAAGCCGGGCTGTCCGCCATCCTCGAACAGGTGACCGGATCTACCTGGCCGGGAACACTTCTGGCCGCCGGTGCGGTGATCTCGATCTGCAGCGTCACGCTCGTGGTCATCTACGGTCAGACCCGCATTCTGTTCGCGATGTCACGCGACGGCATGATTCCGTCGATCTTCCACAAGGTGAACCCGCGGACTCTGACGCCGGTGCCCAACACCATCATCGTCTGCGTCGTCATCAGCATTCTGGCCGGTTTCATTCCCATCAACTTCCTCGCCGAAATGACCAGTATCGGAACCCTGGTGGCCTTCCTCGTGGTCTCGATCGGGGTCATCATCCTACGGCGCAGTGACCCGGACCTGCCGCGCAGCTTCAAAGTTCCCGGCTATCCGGTGACGCCGATCCTCTCGATCCTGGGCTGCCTGTGGATCATCAAGGACCTCCGAACCGTCACGATCTACGTGTTCCTCATCTGGGTGACCGTCGCGATCATCTGGTACTTCGCCTACGGTATGAAGCACTCGCGCCTCGGTGCGAAGAACCGCGCCGAATTGGGATCGGAGTCCGAGTCATGACGCTGCTCGCGGGATACGCACCCGACGGTGACAGTTCCGGAACCGTCCATCTTGCAACGCTGTTGGCGCGCTCGTCCGGTGAACCGCTGGTGATCTGCGCGGTGATTCCCTCGCCGCCACCGCCCGGAATGGCGCGTGTCGACGCCGAATACCACCAGCAGTTGCGAGCAGAAGCCGAAGCGGCGCTGGCGAAAGCGCGGGCAGACATGCCCTCCGACGTCGACGTGACCTATGTCGTACATGAGGCTCAGTCGACGTCGAGTGGCCTGCTCGATCTCGTTCACGAGCACGAAGCCAAGATGATCGTCCTGGATTCGTCCACAGCCGGGGTGTTCGGTCACGTCGCTCTCGGCAGTGTCACCTCACGCTTGCTGCACAGCTCCGACGTTCCGGTCGCGCTGGCGCCGAGGGGATTTCGAACCAAGCCCGGTGAGGTGGTCCGCCGCGTCACTGCCGCATACTCGGGCACACCCGATCAAGACGATCTGGTGCTCGCCGCCGCGACCGTGGCTGCGCGTGTCGATGCCGGACTCAGATTGGCGGCGTTTGCAGTTCGTGCGAACACGCAGTACACGACAACGCTCGGGACCGAGGGGGATTCACCGGTCATCTCCGAGTGGGCCGAGGTGGTCGAGCGCGAGACCAACGCTGCCTTCGAGCGCGTGCGTGCACTGCCCGAAATACCCGACGTCATGGAATCGGTTATCAGCCATGGTCGTAACTGGGCCGAGGCGCTCGAGGGCGTCGAGTGGGATCGAGGTGACGTTCTGACAGTCGGCTCGAGCAAGGCAGGTCCACTGGCCCGGGTCTTCCTCGGCAGTCGGGCAGCGAAGATCGTGCGGTACTCACCGGTTCCGGTGGTGGTGGTCCCGCGATCGGCGTCGACCCGAATAGTCGATCAGGCCGAAGCGGAATAGAGATCAGGGCCGACGAGCGGAGTGCTTGTCGGCCCTGATCTTTCAGACGGAGCGAGCGAAGAGCGCGGGCTCGGAGCCGGGAACCTGAGAGACCTGCTCTCGGGCAACCAGATGGCGAAGGTGAGCTGCGCCCTCGGAGAGCGCCATCGTCTTTCCCATCGGGGAGATCTCGGCCCACGGCTTGTACCACTTCATCTTTGCCGCGACGTCCCACACGGTGAGCTTGTCGTCGGCGAACTCCTGGAGTAGGTGATCGAGTCGCTCCTGGTGATGCTCGATCAGCTCGCCGGCGCGACCTCCGACGTCGTCGATCGGAATGCCGTGAGCGCCGAGACCGCGGGTGATGTTCATGTTCTGCACTCGTGCGAGCGAGTCGAGGAAATCGGCGAGGGCGTCACGTTCGTCGAGGGGGTACACGAAGTTGCCGACGTGTGGTGTCGTCTTCTGCAGGACGTGGTCGCCGGTGAACATGATGTCGGCGTCGTCGAGGTAGAAGCAGACGTGACCAGGCGTGTGGCCGGGGGTGTAGACAACGCGGAGGCCGCGGCCGGTGAGTGCAATGATTTCGTCGTCGGCGAGAAGGCGGTCGGGAGCGGACTCGGGGCCCACGGGAGACTCGCCCGCGGCCGTCAATTTGAATGCATCACGGTCGGCTTTCGGCGCTCCAGCGCGTTCCATGTTCTCGAGCTGATATGCCATCCACTCGTCGTTACGCGCAGTCGACATCTGATCGAACAGGTAGTGGTCGTCCTCATGCATGGCGATCCAAGCGCCGGATGCCTCGCGGACCCGTCCGCACAGTCCGGTGTGGTCCGGATGGAAGTGCGTGACCACGACGCCCTCGATGTCGGTCACCGAATGCCCGATCTCGGCGAGCCCCGCGTTGAGGCCCTGCCAGCCGTTGTCGTCACCCCAGCCAGCGTCGACCAAGATCAGTCCGCCGGGGGATTCCATGGCGTAGACGAGCGTGTGCCCGAGCGGGTTGTCCGTGATCGGGACAGGAATCTGAAATATGCCATCACCGATGGCTGCCGCACCGTTCATAACAAGTACCTCTTAACGATAAGGGAACGCACTCTTAGTACTTCATGTTTACCGTGCGCTCGATTGGTCGGTGACACAGGTCCTGCCTGGCGGGAGTTCGGCATGTTTTCGGTCGACTTCGGATCGGTGAGAGTTTTATCGACTGAATGGTCTTATTGAGTCGAAAGATGTTGCTGAATAGAGTGTTTCGCGAATTCGTTGCGTTGGGCGCGTCCTTGGATGGCAGATCCGTCGAGCCGCCGCGCACTAGCCTCCGAGGGACAGGCGCGCTGTGCGGTTATCGAGAAAGACGGGTCATGCGTTTTCAGGTTCTGGACATCATTTTCAACCCACCCCATCCAGTGACCGGCGAGGAAGTTGCCCCGTCCGACCGGCTCAACCGCGTCGTCGAACTGGCGGTTCTCGCCGAAGAACTGGGTATCGATTCGTTCTCGGTGGGTGAGCGCCACGCCGGGCCGGTTCTTTCGTCGGCGCCAACCGTCGTTTTGGGGGCAATTGCGCAGGCCACAGACAGAATCCTGCTCTCGACGGGTGTCACCGTTCTGTCGCTACTCGACCCGATTCGAGTCGCCGAAGATTTCGGAACCATCGATCAGCTGAGCCGGGGACGTCTCGAGATTGTGATCGGCAAGGGCAACGAGGTCCTTCAATACCCGCTCCTCGGCCTGGATATCGCCAAGCAGTACCAATACCTCACCGAGAACTACGAACTCCTCAAACTGCTGATCAGCGAGGAGAACGTCAAGTGGGTGGGAACTCACCGACCATCGCTCGAGGACGCGACGACTCTACCGCGTCCCTACGACGGACCGTTCCGTATCTGGCACGGATCGGCCACCTCATTCGAGGCCGTCGAACTCGCGGCGAAGTGGGGCGACCCCATCGTCACCGCCAACGCCTTCCAGCCTCGTGAGAACTACAAAGTGCTGATCGACCACTACCGCGAGCAGTACCTGGCGTACGGGCACGACCCGTCCAAGGCGTACGTCGGATCGGGTTCGGGCGGATTGTTCCTCGCCGATACCACCGAGCAGGCCATCGAAGAGTTCCGTCCGATCTACGAGGGCGCCGTTGCACAAGCTGACAAACGCAAGCACGACCCCAAAGCGGTCGGAAAGTCGACGAGCTTCCGGACCATCGAGGAAGCCGTCGACCGCGGGCCGGCGTTGGTCGGGTCTTCGGAGCGAGTCGCCGAGAAGATCCTCGATTATCACGAGAGTTATGGCCACGATTTCCAGTCGGTGTCGGTCAATCACGTGCTCGACTTCGAGCATCAGAAGGAAACATTGCGTCGCTTTGCCGAAGAAGTGATTCCCCTCGTGAAGGCGGAAGTGTCGACCAACCTGTGGAGCGTCGGCGACGAGGATCGGGCGAAGGGTTTCACCGCCGTCGACTGAAGACCTCGTTGAGTTGAGTACTTGGGTTGGATGTGGACGCACCCGCACAATTAACGACACAGAAAGGCGTCGGTTGCGTAGTTCGTAGCCCGAGCCTGTCGTGGTGTCGTGCTAATGATTATCTGGACAGGTGCACTGCATGCCTCGAAGTGTGCACATTCATCAGTGAGTTGGCGAATTTGTTAGCGGAGGAATAAGTGCGGCGGTACGACGGGCTCAACGGGCAGATCGTTATCGATGGTCCGTACTTGTGGCTCACACGGGAACCTGCGCCGGCAGCGTTGGATGTCAGACTACCGTTGGAGCCCAGACGGGTACTCCTGGAGAAGGTCGTGGGGTGCCTATTCGAGGCTGGAGAGCCGGCTGGAGTCGGCTCGGTCTGTGTGTTGGTCGAAGATGCAGCGACCATCGACGCGTACAGCGCCGACGAACATCCGGACGCTATTGTTTTTGCTCCGGATTCGCGCGAGGAATTCAGAAGGCTGGCGGCCCTGCTATCGGGCGCAGGTAATGAATCGACCAGTGACGAATCACGAGAAGTCACATCTGCCAAGAAGTTCCTTGCAGCACTGGATTCGCTTGACGGACTGGCTGCTGCGGAAGAAATTGTGTCTGTTGTTGCAGGCGTGGACGAGGACGAAGGCGACTACGACGTTTACAACCAACTGGCGGACGAACTCGATATTCTCGACAACGATCCGAGGGTGACGTGGGCTTGGATCGGGGAGTGCTGGTTTGCGGTCGGGGGATTGGCTCCTGGCTCCGAGGACGACCGCACGAAGACGCTTCGAGCGTTTGCATCACTAGCGCAATCTCTCCCCGCTCATGCGGGAACCAAACAGCTTTCGAATGCCGTGGAGGGAACACCTCTCTCTCATTTGTCAACGATGAGGCTGGCACAGCTGTGGGAGTTGGTAGCTCACCTGGTCGACGACTCAGACGACTCACAAGTACCTGGCGATGTCTGTCCTGCCGACGCTTCGACTCTGCCGGTGAGCGTGCGGCCTGTCGCGGCTCCATCTGATGTGCGGCCGGTTGCGAGAACAGTGCTGACTCGTCCTGCAGTGATGGTTCCTACTGAAAAGTCGAAGGAACAGGTTCCTCGACCTAGTCCGCCATCGACACGGTTGCCGACAGGTTCTGCCGCAGTCGGCCGAAAGTGGCGAGTGTGGCTTGACTGCGAAGGGTTTCGCACACTGGCAGTCTGCGATCCGGTTTCTGGTGAAACCCACATCACCAAGGGCGATCTGGAAGGCCGACGATTCACGGACCCCTCCGCTGCTGCCAGCGCAGTGATCGACCGATATGACCCGGGCAGTTCACAGGGCGTCGACGGATGGACACTGTGGACATTGCATGACGGGTCAGGGCGATCGATTGGTTCCATGAGAGGTGCATCATCGGCCGGCAGAGTTGAGGCGGTCTCGACGCCGAAACCCGCTACCCGGACCGTTTCATCGGCAGAACAACTGAGTACGTCAGATCGTGGGGTCCTGTGGTTCCTGCAGATGGTGCGTACCCGCGGTGCAGAGTGTGGGCGCCTGGATTCTTCGCGACGAACAGCTGTGTGGATATCCACGAAAAGCGGACGACGGTTCATCGTTCGGGTCAAGACGCGCACAGCCGGCACGTGGCAAGCCCAGAAGAGCGATGAGGATCTGACGCTGGACGACACCGGATCGAGGTTTTGGGCCTTCGTCGATCTCGCCGGCGCGGAACCTGCCGTCTTCATTCTGCATTCCACCGAAGTAGCAGCCGGCATCCGAAAGGTGACCGACGATTGGGTTGCGCATGACCGGCGACGTGACCGAACGGGGCATCACGCGATCGAGCTGAGTCGGGTTGCTCATGGACAAAGCAGATGGGATCTGCTCGGTTTTCGGAAATAGGCACGCCGGAATTGCGGGGTCGCGAGAATTTGTCCGACTCCTTCTTTACTCTTGTGTGTGATGTGGCGCTGCAGTGCCCTTGTGAACAATGAGAGGGGCGAGCAGTTGCCGAATCCGGAGGGCGATCCGCAGCTCAAAGACCGCGTTCAACGATTGATGAAGTTCCTACGTGAACTGGTCAAGGCTCGAACCAAGCCTGTGCGCAATCTTCGCCAGCATGACAACATCATCTGGCTCAGTGGCAATTTGCTATCGATGTCCATCGAGCACAGTGCATCGGGTGGGGAAGTTCTGCTCCGCGCGCGCCGGATCTCGCTGGACGACGCACCTGCAGTGCCCGTTGGCCTGCGCGGCTGGGTGCTAGGAAATATTGCGGATTCGGCATCGACGCCGACACTCTCGGAAGAGTCGTCAGGTGTCGACGCGACATTTGAGCGATGGCTTGCAGAGTGGCGGATGTGGGCGAAACTAGATCAGGAGCGTCGACCATTCTGGCTCTTGTATCAGGATCTGCAAAAGGTTCTTCAAGAACTCACTTCTCGGCCGGAGTCTGTCGAGCTGGTACTTGCATCAGGTCTGCTCGAGCTGTCGGCCAATGCGGCGGGCGAAGATATCAGGACACACATCATCAGTCAGTCGGCCACCGTCGAACGAGATGAATCGTCGGGTGACCTGTTGGTGCGGCTTTCGCCAGATAGTGCACCGAGGCTCGAGGACACGCAGCTACTGACCGGGCTCCATATTTTCGACGGAACCGGGTCGCGGTCTCTCCAGGAGAGTTTGATCGACTACACGTCGCCAGTAGCCGACAATATTGTTGTCTTCTTGAAAGAATGGGCTGCGCGAGCGCTGACAACAACTGTTGAAGTCGGCGATACGGCATCGGCGTCCCGAACCGGCCGAGCGCTAACTCCCGCACCAGCGCTCGTCCTTCGCAAGCGCGGCGCCTTCGCTCTGGTCGAGTACTACGAGGCGATGATTGCCGAAGCCGAACATGATGGAACTGCAATACCATTGGGTCTCGCGCAACTAGTCACGCCGATCGAGCCGGAAGATCGTATCGCATGGCTGGAACGGACGGGTTCGGCCGCCACCGTTGCCTACGCGGAAGATCCGCTGTTCCCATTGCCTGCCAATCGGGAACAGGGCGACATCATCGAGAGACTCATCGGTGACAGCGGAGTGGTGGTCGAAGGTCCACCAGGTACTGGCAAGACGCATACCATCGCAAACTTGGTGTCGGCACTGTTGGCCAAGGGGCAACGCGTGCTGGTTACCAGTGAAAAGTCGCAGGCACTGCGAGTATTGAGGGATAAGCTTCCCGACGAAATGAAGGAGCTGTGCGTTTCCATCACGGACATCGGACGTGGCGGATCGACCGAACTGAACAAAAGCGTCGCTGAAATTGCAACGCGCAAAGCATCATTCAATCACAGGGCGTCGGCAGAGGTCGTCGACGGTCTGAACGACAAGAGGAATCAGGCGCTCAGCCGTAAGGCGGTTATTACGGAAGAGATCAGAGCCCTACGCGAGCGGGAGACTTTCAAGCATCCCTTTGTTGCTCAGGGATATTCGGGGACCGCAGCCGCGATAGTGCGTGATGTCGTCGCTTGCGGCCAGCGGTATGAATGGCTTCCGGCGCCATTGCAGTCGGCTGCGCCAAGCTTGGATCTTCCTCAGTTTCGACAACTCCTGGCGTTGGCGTCGCAATCGAACCCAGTTCGCGCACAGCGGGCACATCAAACGTTTCCAGTGATCGAGGGCAGGCTTCCACAGTGGCCTGACCTGCAGCGTGCCTGCGAGGCGGCCGCGACCATTCCAGCTCCTTTGAATCCCGCTGCGGCGGAGCTTTTGCAAGTCCTCGACGGTGCTAGTCCGGCGACGTTGGCGGAGATCGGTGATAGATGCAAACGGCTTCAGTTCGCAGTAGCCGCAGTACGCGAGTTGGATCCGGCCTACCAGGGTGTTGCAGACGGAATACTGTCCGGAAGCGCGGCCCACTTGTGGTCGAAGACTGCCAAAATCCCAGAACTCCTCCACGTCGCGGCGCAGGCTGACCAGCATGTCGGCGTACGTGTGGTGGAAACCGAGGTCGATGGACGGCGCGCTGCGGTCGTATTCCACGAACTTGCTGTTGCGATGGAAAACGGCCAGGAATGGCGTGGACGATTCCGCAAGAGTGACCAACAAAAGGCCGTCGAAGAGCTGGGCCCTGTCCCCACCGTGGACGGCCAACCTGCAACGTCAACCGAGAATGTCCGATACGTTGCGGAACACCTGCGGGCCTTGGATTGTGTGCGGTCAGCGGCAGCGATCCTTGCCGATCTCGGAGTTAGTGTAACTACCAAGGGTTCTCGCGCCTTGCAAGTGAACAACTTGCATCGCACTGTGAGTGAAGTGCAAACCGTCAATGCCTGCGTGGCCGAAGTGCGGGCGCTCGTAGAGAGGCTTGTTGCCGTAGGCCAAGGCGCGCCGCCTATCCGAGGGCTTGCGCAGGCGCAGGCAGTAGCAGCTGCGACCGGTGCGGTCGCTGACACTGACCGAGCTGAGCAAGCTCAGACTTACATGCGGCAGCTCAGCGTGGACATTGCCGGAGCATTTGCAGGCGCGGTTTCACCTGAAAGTCAGGCATTGATCGAAGCGATCGACGCGGCCGACATCGACGGTATCTCGCATGCGTTGACCGGGTTGGAGATCGCTCGTCGAGAGCGCGACGAAGAGATTCAGCTCAACACGCTGAGTGCGCAATTGGAATCAGAAGCACCGAATCTGGCCCAGTTGATTCGGGGAACGTCCGACGACTCGAGTTGGAACGTCAGACTCGATGAACTCGACGATGCATGGGCGTGGAGGCGTGCCCAAGCCTGGGTGCAGAAACAGCATGAGCCTGGGCGTGACAAAGAACTCGAGCATGTACTCGACGTCACCGAGGCAGATATTTCCCAGCTGACGGCTAAACTCGCGGCAGAGCGAGCGTGGATCGGTTGCCTCGAACGGATGACCGCGGAACAAGTCGGAGCCCTGCAGTCGTACCGCGATCACGTCGCCAATATCGGCAAGGGCACCGGAAAGTACGCCGAGACCTTCCGTGTCGCAGCGCGCGATGCGATGCAGAAGGCACAGGGCGCGGTACCTGCCTGGGTTATGCCACTTCAACAGGTGCTTGCAGCGATTCCACCAGAGCCCAATAGCTTCGACGTCGTTATCGTCGACGAAGCCAGCCAGGCAGACCTCAGTAGCCTCTTCCTCCTGTGGCTGGCACCCCGGGTCATTGTGGTCGGAGACGACAAACAATGCGCGCCAAGTGAAGTAGCGTCCGGCGCGCTCGACGACGTTTTCGGTCGGTTGGAAACATATCTACCGGACATGCCCGTATATCTGCGGAGCAGCCTCACCCCGAGATCGAGTATGTTCTCGATGCTTCGGACCAGATTCGGCCAGGTGGTTCGTCTGCGCGAACACTTCCGGTGCATGCCCGAGATCATCAACTGGTCGAGCAATCAATTCTACCGCGACGCGCCGTTGATCCCGGTTCGACAGTACGGCGCTGACCGCCTTCCGCCGCTTCGTACGACTTACGTTCCCGGCGGGGCTGTCACCGGCAAGAACGCAGCGTTGGTCAACCGAACAGAGGCCCTCGCCATCGCCGATGCCATCGAGGCGTGCCTGTCCGATACGGCGTACGCGGGTAAGACCTTCGGCGTCGTCGTACTGCAAGGGCAGCGTCAGGTCGACCTCATTCAAAACGAATTGCTCAAACGGCTCGATGTCGACCAGTGGGAGGACCGCAGACTTCGGATCGGAACACCCCCGGATTTCCAGGGCGACGAGCGACACGTAATCCTCCTGTCTATGGTGATAGGGCCTGAACAACGCGTGATGGCCATGACAAAGAACGAGTACCAGCGTCGGTACAACGTCGCGGCATCACGAGCCCAAGATCAGCTCTGGCTGTTCCATTCCGTGACGTCGGACAATCTGCAATCCACCGACCTTCGTCACTCATTGATGACGTACATGCAGAGCACGTCGTCGGCGCCGGCCGATCCTATGCCCGAGCACGTCACTCGAGACAGTAAGCACAGCGAATTCGACAGTCTTTTCGAGCAACGAATCTTCCTCGACATCGTTGCGCGCGGGTACCACGTCAACTGCCAAGTAGAAGTAAACGGCAGACGAATCGATCTGGTAGTCACCGGTTCTGCCGGTCGGCTCGCCGTCGAATGTGATGGCGACCATTGGCATTCGACACCTGACCAAGTTCGCTCGGACATGGAACGCGAGCGTGAACTCAAGCGGTGTGGCTGGGAGTTCTGGCGCATTCGGGAATCCGAGTACTACATGGACCCCGTTGCCTCACTGTCCGGCCTGTGGGCCGAGCTTGATCGCCGCGGAATTTCTCCGGGATCAGTGTCATCCTTGCCGCGGGCGAAAGACGCTACAGCCGTGTGGGTTCCGCCTGTGATGCCTAATGACGAATCACTGGCCGAGGACGTTGTGGAGGCCGAGCTGGCCAATGTGATTCCTGCTGATGTCCCGGTTCCGCCAATTGCTGTACCCGTCGCGGTGACGGTTGTTGATATCCCTGACGTCTCGGGCGCGACTGCCGACGATGTTGTGGATACGCTGCCTCTTGTGGAGCCCGTTGTTGAAGCGCTGCCTGTTGTGGAACCCGTTGTGGTGGTTGAAGAAATTCCGCAGGAGGAGCCTCTTCTAGCCGACCCTTCATCGTCTCAAGCCACAAGGTTGGAGGTATCAACGGCGTGGGAAGTGATGCCGGACAGCGCTATCCCTCGCCCGGACGACTATCTGTTCGACCGGATCTTGGCCGCTGTCGAAAGTGAACCTGTGTCTTCACGTGGACTCGCGGCATCGTGGAACCTCAATCATCCGCAAGTGTGGTCGGCATTGCGCAAACTCACACATGACGGCAGATTGATTCGATCAGGCACGCGACCCAATCTGACGTACGATCTAGCTGCGAGATCCGGCGGCTCAGATCCAGCTGACGACTCTGCGAAAGAATCTGTCGTCGAATATGTTTCAATTACTCCGCGGTTGATACAGACGTTGATTGTCTCCGAGCTTAAATCGGGTCCTGTCGATCTATTTACGCTGGCATCGAGGCTGCGTGCAGATCCCGATGCCGTATCCGAAGCACTGGAGATCCTCGTCTCGATGGGCTTGGTCGAGTACGTGAACGACCGTTATGCACTTCCAGGAGAGAGCGAATCAGCTGAACCAACTCTGCCTCCGGCGGATCGAAACTCGGCGAAAGCGATCCTGGCCGCCGCTGCTTGGATGGGCCCGATAACAATTCCTAGGGGCCGTCGGATCACACGCCTGCCTGCGGATCAATTGACTGCAATTCTTGCTGAACTTGTCGGCGAGGGATTGCTGCGCAAGCAAAGTAGCAGCGATGGCGATGAATGGGCCCGGTCATGACAGCGGCACCCGAGGTCCAATCGGATCAACTCAACCTCCGGGACTGGCAGCGAGAAGCGCTGGACAAGTGGTGGTCAGCTGATCGTCGCGGCGTTGTCGAGGCAGTGACGGGAACGGGTAAGACCACCCTGGGGATTGCGGCTTCGGCGTGGGCTGTTCGGCAAGGTTTGTCAGTTCTGGTTGTCGTGCCGGGAATCGACCTGTTAGATCAGTGGTTTCGAGCTTTTCATAAGAATTTGCCGAAGACGCGGGTCGGTCGTAGAGGTGGCGGATATTCGGAAACCTTCGAGACGTGCGATGTCCTGATCACAACGGTTCAGTCAGCAATCCAGAAGAAAGCACCTACTCCACCAGGTCGGGCTTTGATGGTCGCTGACGAAGTGCATCGCTATGGCGCGCTGACATTTTCGCAACTCTTGCAGCCCGTCTACTCCGAACGTCTGGGATTGACGGCGACATTCGAGCGCACTGATGATGGAGTCGAACAGCACCTGTTGCCATACTTCGGCTCGGTGATTCAAGGCTGCGACTACGAGCGCGGACATCAGGACGGCATTTTGGCGCCCGTGCGAGTGATGTTGGTGGCGGTTCCGCTCTCTGAGGTTGAGCAATCGAAGTATTCCGAACTCGACGAAACCGCTCAACGCGAGCAACGTGCATTGATCGGAAAATATGGTTGCACGCCAGAGCCGTTCGGTGAGTTCATGCGCGAAGTGCAGCAGTTGAGCGAGGGCGAGGCAGGGCGTGCGACGTGGGCAGCCCGCAATTATCTCCGCGCCTTTTCGCAGCGCCGGGCGCTTCTTGCCGAAGCCGCAAGCAAGCTGGACACTGTGCGAAATTTGGGTGCGGTTCTGTCTCGCTCCGGACGCAGCATTCTCTTCTCTGAGACCAAGGAATCGTCTCGTGCTGCTGCAGAAGTGCTTCTCGAAGAAGGAGTGCTTGCGGCTCCATATACTAGTGACTTGTCCCGTACTGATCGTTCAACTCTGCTAGCTGCCTTCAAGAGCGGCGCGATGAAGGCGCTCGTTGCGCCGAAGGTGCTTGACGAAGGCGTTGATGTTCCCGAGGCTGACGTCGGAATCATTCTGGCGGGCAGTAAAAGTCGTCGTCAGATGATCCAGCGGATGGGACGGATCATCCGCCCCAAGACAGACGGCCGACATGCCTCCTTCCTGGTTCTGTTTGCGAAGGGTACGTCTGAGGACCCGGAGAACGGAGCACACGGGACGTTCCTCGAGCAATTGACCGGAATCGCGTCAACCATCATTACCGTTGATTCGGCTGTCGCTCCAGGTATTTTGCAGGGATGGCTGGGTGGATCAGGGTCAGAGGAGAATCTTGTCGATGCGCCCTTTAGCGCGCAGTATCGCGAGACAGCGAAACGACTGAGTTCGAGGTCGGATAGTTCGGAACTCGACGATGATCTTGGTGAATCTCACTCGTACGAATTGCGAGCGGTGTTGCACGACGTTGCCCGCACTCCGTCTCTAGAGAAGTTGGATGCTGTACTGACTAGTCTTTCGGTCCTGACTCCAGATGCCGTCAGCGTGATGATTCTCCGGCACGGGTTGGGAGGGCACCGACCGATGAGCCGCGTCGAGGTAGCCGCCGCATTAGGGATTGCCACGGAGGCCGCAGCCGCAGTCGAAGCAGCAGCGATAGTACGTCTGGGAGAAAAGGACGTAGCGGAAATGTTGGCTGCGTTGCTTTAAGTCGAGAAATTTCGATCGTGTCGGATGTTCGCGCTAGATTGCCGGTAAGCGGAATCGCATATGCGATGGCTGTACGTGTTATCGGTCTGTACGGGGTTTAGAGGGAGAGGCATCAGTGACGCACGTCGTCGCGACTATCAATCTCAAGGGTGGGGTCGGAAAGACGACAACAACTGCGGCGCTCGCGGAGATGCTGTCCGGCGAATTTGGCCAACGTGTGTTGCTGATCGACCTCGATCCGCAGACCAACCTCACGATCATGATGGTAGGTGAGCGTCGTTGGGGTGAAGTCGATTCGCTGAACCTCACCATTGCTTCACTATTTGATGCTGCAGTCGCGTCAAATGGCGCTGACTATGACATTTCGAGGTTGATCCTCCACTGTGTTTCACCCTTGAAGAAGGTGATGTCTGTAGATCTCATACCTTCGTCGCTGGCGCTGATCGGTATGCAGGAGAAGGTGGCTGCCGCGGCGCTCGGAATCGGAAATGAATCTACCGACATCCTGCTCCGTGCGCTCACACCGGTCTTCGATAACTACGACTACGTATTGATCGATTGCCCGCCGAACCTCGAGACGATTACGCTCAATGGTTTACGCGTTGCAGATGCCTATATCATTCCGACAATTCCAGACGTCATGTCCACCTACGGTATCGGTCCTATCCAGGAACGAGTCAAAAGCCATGGCGAACGTTGGGGCAAGTCGATTGTCGAGCTGGGGATCGTGATCACCAAATACAGGAAGGCGTCATCCGTGCATCGAAATACTGTCGATGACCTGAACCGGCGCAAGGACATCGGCATGGTGTTCCCGTCTCTTATTCCCGAGGCCAACCAAATAGCGGCGGCCGCCGAATATGCAGATTTCGGAACATTGCGGCAAAAGTACGGTACAGATGGTCAGTTCACCGCATTGCGGGATCTGGCGCAGGATTTCTTGGCAACGACGAAGGTGAGGCTCGCGTGGGCGCGGTAGAGGTTGAATCACAGGTCGTATCGCAGAGAGAGTTAATTCTTCGCCGCGCTACGTCGGACGCCGAGTCCGCGTTGGTGGCATTAGGGGCATTGGATCCGACTGTTGGTGCCGCATTGTCCCGCCTCGTCCAGGTTGTGGCGGCAGAGGCGACGCGCACGCCGCGATTCGCCAAGGCGTTGGCAGAGGCCTTGACCGCCGATGAAGGTGCTTCGTCGGCCTTACCCACTCCGCGACCGGTCACATCGAAGAAGCCGAAACGCTCTCGGGCACTGCTTGATCCGTTCCAGGTCTTCGAGGTCTCGGGCGAGGCGGGACTCCGTGCGCGACTGAAGACACTCAGCATTGAGCAGCTCAAAGACGTTGTCGCTCAACATGCAATGAACTACGACAAAGCGGCGATGCGGTGGAAGTCCGACACACGCTTGATTGATCGTATCGTCGAGCGCGTTCAGGCTCGCGTGTCCAAGGGTGATGTGCTGCGCTGAGGATGACGACACTCAAGCGTTATGAGGGCTTCGACGGCCAGATTTTGTTGCATGACGGATACCTGTGGATCACGCGAGAATGTCTGGCACGACAGATTAATATCCCGTTTCCGATGGATCCTCGTCGGATCTTGTTGTCGGCAATCAGGTCTGTACGACTGATTGCCGGTGACGTGGCTGTTCTGGGATCCGTTGTGGTTGGTGTCGATGATGACGATCTGACGCAGATCGACTCGCTGCACGCACATGTCGACGCGGTGAGATTCGACGAATCTGCGAACGCGAACTTCGCGGAGCTTTCGAAGCTGTTGATAGGTTTCGGTGTTTCGGTTTTCGCGGACAGTCTGTTCAAAGTTTCTGAGCCTGTTGTTCCCGCAAGCATTACACTCCGAGAGCCCCCGGAGCCGATAGACACGCGGTCTGGACTATCGAAACCTCGTGTTGTCGAGCACTTACTGATCCCAACTTCCAGTGATTCAGAGTTGCCGGTCGTCGAAGATCTGGATGTCGACGCAGATGTCGAACCCGCGGATTCACTTGCTGTGTACTTGGCGCAAGCGGCCAAGTTTTCACTGCTCGATGCGGAAGAGGAAGTTGATCTGGCGAAGCGCATCGAGACGGGACTTTACGTCGACTCGATCTTGGACGAGCTGTCTGCAAAGGGCGAGAAACTACCGGCCTTGGTGCGTCGAGATATGATGTGGCTGAAGCGAGATGGTGATCGATCGAAGATGCTATTCATCAATTCCAACCTCAGGCTCGTAGTGTCGATCGCGCGCCGCTACATCGGACGCGGACTCGACTTCCTCGATCTCGTGCAAGAGGGAAATCTGGGATTGATCAGAGCCGTTGAGAAATTTGACTTCACGACGGGAAATAAGTTCTCCACCTATGCCACGTGGTGGATCAGGCAAGCGATCACCCGGGCGCTCGCAGATCAGGCCCGAACAATCCGCGTACCAGTTCACATGGTGGAGAAGATCGATCGGATCCGGAGCGAAACTCGGCGTCTGGAGATTGAGCGCGGTGTCGGCCCGACGATTGACGAACTCGCTGCATTGCTGGACGAGTCGCCGACCAGTATTCGTGCAATGCAGGACTACGACCGTAGGACCCTCAGTTTGGATGTCCTGACGGATTCTCTTGACGGAGATCAGACGGACATCGCGGATGAATTCGCGGTATCCGTAGACGAAGTGATAAACCACAAGGTGTTCCACCAACAGGTGGAGGATTTGCTGGCTGAGTTCCCCGATAGGCAGGCAGAAATCGTACGGTTGCGGTTTGGGCTCAGCGGACAAGAACCACTGACGCTGGACGAGATCGGAAAGATCTACGGCGTCACCAGAGAGCGAATCCGGCAGCTCGAGTTGAAAACGATGAAGGTTCTCAGGGAAGACAAGAACATGAAGATCTTAGAACCGTATCTCGGCGTGTTTTAGTGGGGTAACGGACTTCGGCGGTGAGCATTTTGTCGGAGTATGGTGCGTACACTTCCAGCGAAGGTCGACCGAGATCTCGGACGTATGGGGAGGAACTGCATGAGTGTTCGATTTGTAGTCGCGGTTGCATGCGCGGGGGTATTGGCAGCAGGCTGCTCGGCCAGCGAAGATGTCAGTTCGGTAGATCCGGACAGCTCGACAAGTACTGCAGCCGTGGATGTGGGCTCAACCTCAGTGACGGCCCAATCGCCCGTCAATCAGGATAAGTACTACCTCGGCTACGGCAAGCATGCTTTTCGGTTGGACTCGGGTAAGGCGGGGTGTTGGTTTAATCCGAATACCCAATCGACTGAGCATCTGTCATGCACAATCCCTCTTCCAGCCACTGACGCACCGATAACTGATCCCACGACAGGAATCGTGGCAGCAGCCAACTCGGTCACGATCGATTCAGAGCACGCGCGTAAGGCCATCAACGTGGCCGGCGGGATGTTGGCGGGTCCAGTTCTGCCTACCGGGGCCACTCTTGCCGTTGGTGAATTGGAATGCACTGCGCTTTCCGCTACTTCGATGTCCTGCAAGGGCCGAGGTGGATCCTTTACCTTCGACGGTGATCAGCGGACTGTGAATGTCACAGACAGTAATCCGATCACGACAACGGTCGCGCCATCCTCATCATTTGGAGCTAACAGTTCGCCGCGCGTGGCCGGCGTTGGTGAGGAATGCGGAACGATTTCCAGCAAAAGTGTCGGAACTTTGCCTGTTGTAGTGTTGGTCGGTCAGGTCGATTGTGCCGAAGCCCTTGCGATAGCGGATGCGTATCTCAATGACCCGGCAGTAGTAAAACAAGGGCAGGGACAGTTCGCAGACGTCGGCGGGTGGGCATGTTCTTGGCCGTATGTCGTAGGGCGCTCTCACGCGGATTCGTATCTGCAATGTTCGGACAACCGCAATGAACCCAACTTTTCATTCAGGATCGGGGATTGATTTAAGCCATATCGACGCGGTTTTGGAATGCTGCTGACCGCCTCAATGTGCGCCGATGGCGAATTGCGATAAGTTTCTGTCGACCGCGCGGAGTCGATTTTTGGAATACGGTGATGTGTCCTCCCCCCTTGGAAAGGTAAAGTGCATAAGTGGTCGCAGCTCGAGAAGTTAGTGTTCAGAAACTCCTAGAAGGCACCTCTCAGTATCTGGTGCCCCTCTATCAACGTCCATACCAGAGATATTGTCAAGACCTGTGGATGAGGGTGTTTCAGGCGACCTCCGTTTCGCTT
>NZ_JBJURM010000041.1:0-43164 GCF_046097995.1 Rhodococcus sp. 5A-K4 | reverse complement strand
TGCGCCCACTCACGCCGCCTCGCCGAGAACCATCCACAGGTTCTGATCATTGCTCACTGCGCGCCCTGATGGTGGCTACCGGACAGCGGCAAGCACTCTCCTTCGTGCGACCGCGTTAGACGCATTGAGCGCTCTCCTGCTGCGGCAGAGCTGGAAGTCCGTGACCATGTCCGAGGTCGCGAAGGAAGCCGGTTTGTCTCGACAGACCATCTATAACGAGTTCGGGTCCCGGCGCGGTGTGGCGGAGAGCTACGCGATACGACTGACCGATCAGCTGGTCAGTGTGGTGGACGATGGACTCTACACTTGCGTTGGTGATATCAGATTGGCGCTCGGCCGAGGTTTGGCTGCGTTTTTCGCCGTCTCCGAACGTGACCCATTGGTCAGATCGCTACGAGAAGAAGACGCATCCGCAGACCTCCTGCGGCTCATTACTGTTCACAGCACCCAGCTTGTCGAGCGAGCCGCAGATCACCTCTCTGCCACATTTCAGCGATGCTGGGTGCAAGCCCCGAAACGCCAAGCCGATATCCTGAGCACGTCCATCGTTCAGATGGCCTTGGCGTATGTCTCACGGCCCCCGACTGACGCAGCCCAGACCGCCACCGATATCGCAGACCTACTCGCTCCGTACATCGAGGGGTTCCAAGATTTTCAAGCCAATCCAGAGTTGAGCAAGACGACTCGATTCGGTCGACCGTAGCGACAGCGGTGTAGCGCCGCTAGCGTCGGTGTCACGCAATATTCCCATTCTCAAGAGAAACGAACTTCCGGACAAGAATCCGTCCAGCTTGCCACCACCTCAGTTCCTGGCGTGATCGACGAAAGTGTCGTCGCAAACGTGGGTGACGGCTATGTTCGGTGGAGTCATAAACTTGTGAATTCGGGTCAAAGGAATCACCGTGAAGCTGAGCGATGAGGGTTTGCCACCGCTTGCGTTCGTGCAGCTGCTCGAACGCCGCGCACTCGACCCTGGCGCCGCCGCGCGCCTTCGCGCGATCATGCACCGCGAAGGAACCAGTGAAGCGACGCTCATTCAGCATGACGTCCAGGCACCGATACGGTGGTTTCGGGAGGTCTATCCCGAACTCGATATCGCCCAGGCCACTCGACTCGGATTTGCGTTTGCCGAGCAGGCCCAGTTGACATCGTTCGGGCCCCTGAGTTCACCTTTGATCAGCGCTGGTTCGGTCGCCGAGATCGTCGATCTCCTAACATACCTGCCATTGATCTCCACGGCGTTGAAATCGCAGTTCCACACTGGCGACTACGGTCTGATCGTCGGGCTCACTGCGCACACAGGCGATTCCGCACTGGACTGCTTGGTCATCACCTACGGTGGGTCGGCGTTATTACGACTGCTGGACATGCTCGCCGGTGACATATCGCCGGTGACACTCCATCTGAGCTGGCCGGAGCCGACCGAGGTGAGCCACGACAAAGGTCCGGGGGCGAATCGCCGGTTCTTCGACGCTCCGATTTCCTTCGTCCACGTACCCGAGGACACACTAAACAAGGCTTGTCGGTTCTCGGACCCTCTCGCATATCGACTCGCTATCGCTGATCTGCAGCGAACACTCGCCCATCGGAGTGGGTCCATGCCATCCGCCGAGAAGGTGAGGCAACTGTTGGAAAAGGACCTCGGACAGCGAACCAACCATGATGTTGCACAAGCTTTGTCGATGTCCAGCAGCACGTTGAAGCGGCGGCTTGCCGAAGAAGGGACCACTTATAGCAAGTTGCGCCAATCGCTGCTGTACGAACGCGCGATGCTACGGCTCCTCGACCGCTCGGTTTCGGTCAGCGAGATCGCTTCTGAACTCGGATACAGCGACCTCGCCAACTTCTCTCATGCCTTCAAACGCTGGACCGGGCGCTCTCCGAAAGACTTCCGAAACCCACGACTCTCGGACGACCCGGATTCGACGTAGACCACACAGACGGGGTCAGATCGATGCCTCCGTTCGCGGCCTGGTCGATCTTCATCGCGGAGATTTCGGAGACGTCACCGCCACCCTGCCGTGAGAAGAAGAGTTTGTGCAAACCCGAGTACGAACCACTTGTCACTCGACGGTGTCGGCCGGTACGCGTGTGGTCTCCGATTCGAGAAAGTCGACGAGTGCTTCCAACAGGCTGTCCGCGCGCGTTTCGACATCGGCCAGAACGGAGTCCACGTCGTCGAGAAGACCGTGGGCGTGTCTACGCGCAAGCGTTCCGCGTTCGCAGTAGCCGGGGTCGAGTAGGACCCGCGGTACTGGATCCGGTGCCGCGATCTGCTCCGGCTGTTGTGACCGCGCAGTGGGCTGCAGGTGGGTGGGTGCCCGTCCGTCCAGGTGCATTCGCACGATGCCCGCGACCGCACGGGCGGTCAGCGGGGTCGCAGCCAACGGGGTGTGGCCCCACCGGTCGATAGGAGTCGACAGCGGCTGTTTCCCGGCCGGGTCGAAATACCGGTCGTATCCGCCGAGCCCGGCGCCGCCGTCCACGGCATCGAGAGCGTCGGCGATCATTCGAGTGCTCGGATACCGGGTCCGATGGCCGAGCACCTCACACCAGCGCTGGTACACCATCCGCGGCGAGATGCCCGTCCCCGCCAGCGCGAGGGAGGTGAGGGTATGAACGCCGCGGCCTGTCTCGACGCGAAGGGCGTCGAGACCCGCATCGGCGGTGACATCGCACGCCCGCAGGGCCGCGATGTGCGTGTACGGCAGACCTGTCGTAGCGAGCGTGAGGATCAGTGCGTCTCTGCGTGCGAACAACGCTGACGGCCAACCGTATTCGGGAAGCCGCGCGATGATTCCGCCGATCACGGCTGCCACCTCTTGCAGGCGCGACGTGCGGGCACCATCCAGCGCAGCCCGGACGGTCTCAGCGCGCCCGGGAGGAGGTAATAGATGCCGATGATGAGCGGTGTCGATCACCGCGATCCGACGGCGTTGGGTCGTCGGCGCGGCGGGGTGCGCGTGAAGGAACCGAGCAAGTGACTCCGGAGAGGCCGCCAGTGAGGGTTCGCCATGGGCGGTGCACCAGTCCTCGAACAGTGACCACGTGTGCCGATCCCGCCTCGGTATCGACGTGTTCGTGATGTCCGCTGGTCGTATCGGACAAGGGCGGTCGTCGTGGTCAGCATCTGCCCCGGTCGTCCCGTCGCCGGTCACGGGCTCGGTCGGGTGCCTGGTCATAGGCCGAGCTCGGTAACGGCGTTGCCGACCAGTGGCGCATTCTCGTGAGCGTATGTTTCGACCATTGCGGGTTGTGGTGTACCCGGTTTGGTGCATGATGGCGCGTACGTCTGCACCGTTACGGAAGGCTTGGGTGACGAATCCGGCACGCAGTGAAGCCCGCCCAGTTGGGCGACGGTGGCGGTATCGTAGCCAGCGCGACGCCGGATTGCCGCATGTACCGTAGCCCCGGACAGGGCTGTGTCGGAGAGATTTTCTCGTATGGCAAATAGGTCTCGCCCGCAAATAAGTCTCGACCTTCGAACTCGTTCCGTGAACCAGCATCAGCAGGAGCGCACGAGCAGGCGGGTCGAACCTCGTGTGCCAGCGCTCCGTCCAGTAAGCCGACGGCAGGGTGGAGTGGCCTTCGTGCGATTTCATTCTCCAAGACCGTGTCAGGGCACGGTCGGGCGTACGGCCACACCTCGCCGACACGTCTCGAGGCCGCGCAAGTATCCTCTTTCAACACCCGGGACCGTGTAGTAAGTAGGCCCGTGATCCATCAAATTCGCCCGAATCTGGTTCATCGCGCGGGCACGCGGTGCTAGCGCCGCCGTACGCACGGGAAGGATACCACGAAATGACGTACGGACCCTTGTCCCGGTGAATCCCGTCGATTGACGATGCCAACCCGCCGAAGACATAAGGATGCACAGACCGAATGACTTTTTGCCCTGCTCACAAAGGCCTCGTGGGGCCGAACCTAGTGGCACTGATAGACCGCTAGCACGCCCCACGCTAAGGACAACCACCTCGGACGAAACCCCACCAGCACACCCCAAAGGATCGGTCGAGGCGAATTCTGCCGTGATGCCGGGTGGCGCGCTCGGGCCAAAGGTGGCGCTCAAGGACCGCGCGGTGATGTACACCACACCGGCACAGTAGACGTGTCGGAGGTTACTGATGAATGGAGAATATGGATGAAAACTAAGGCTGCGGTCCTGTGGGGACTCGGCGAGAAATGGCAGGTCGATGAACTCGATCTCGACGATCCCAAGCCAGGCGAGGTGATGGTCAAGCTCACAGCCAGCGGCTTATGCCACTCAGACGAGCATCTGGTCACGGGCGATATTCCGATTCCCTTCCCCGTCGTCGGCGGTCATGAGGGCGCAGGGATTATCCACAAGGTGGGAGCCGGCGTCACCGAAGTCGAAGAGGGCGATCCCGTCGTCCTTTCCTTCCTGCCAGCTTGCGGACGATGCAGCTACTGCGCCCGAGGCATGACGAACTTGTGCGACATGGGCGCCTCCATCGTTCTGGGGCCACAGCTTGACGGCACTTACCGATTCCACGGACGCGGTGAAGACATCGGGCAGATGTGTGTGCTCGGCACATTCAGCGAGTACACCGTGGTCCCCGTGGCCAGCGTCGTGAAGATCGATCAAGGCTTCCCCCTCGACCGCGCTGCCTTAGTCGGCTGTGGCGTGACGACGGGCTTCGGTTCAGCGGTTCGCACTGGCGAGCTGCGCGCAGGCGACACCGCGGTGGTCATCGGAGTGGGGGGGATCGGCAGTAACGCAGTGCAGGGCGCGCGGATTGCCGGTTGCCGCTACGTGATTGCTATCGATCCGGTCGCATTCAAACGTGAGAAGGCACTTGAGTTCGGTGCAACGCATGCCTTCGCCACCGTTGACGAGGCATGGCCGGTGGTCGCGGACCTCACCCGCGGGCAACTGGCAGATGCATGCATCATCACCACTGGTGTAGCCGAAGGTTCCTACATTCTCCCTGCCCTTTCGTTGGTCGGAAAGCGTGGCCGAGTGGTCGTCACTGCCATTGGCCATCCGGACGAAGAATCGTTTTCCGGGTCACTATTCGAACTCACCCTGTACGAGAAGTCGATCAAGGGATCCCTCTTCGGCTCGTCCAACCCCCAGATGGATATTCCTCGCCTCCTTGAGCTCTACAACCTTGGTCAACTCAAACTCGACGAGCTCATTACCAAGGAGTATGCACTCGAGGACATCAATGAGGGCTACGAAGACATGCGTCAAGGACACAACATCCGCGGGCTAATCCGCTTCTAAACCCTGGGCTGACAGAGAGATCAGAAGAATGGCTAGCACGGAATATTCAGTCGATGTCGACCTGCTCATTGTAGGCGCCGGTCCGGTAGGTCTGTACGGCGCCTACTACGCAGGCTTCCGCGGACTGTCGGTCGCCGTCATCGACGCACTACCCAACCCGGGTGGACAGATCACGGCGATGTACCCGGAGAAGCTGATCTTCGACATCGCCGGATTCCCATCAGTAAAGGGACAAAAGCTGATCGACGGACTTCTTCAGCAGGGCGCACCGTTTCAATCGACATATCTGTTGGGGCAGCAGGCGGTTAGTCTCGACCCAGTTGGAGACCGGTGGAAGATTGCAACCAGTACAGGCTTGCAGATTCTGGCTTCGGCTGTTGTCATTACCGCCGGGGTGGGGTCCGTGTCGCCTCGACCTCTGCCCTGCGGCGAAGAGTTTGTGGGCAAGGGTGTGCAATATTTCGTCCCCCGGCTCGACGTGCTTGAAGGGCAAGACGTGCTCGTGGTCGGGGGCGGCGACTCAGCGGTTGACTGGGCGCTGGCTTCTGTTGAGCGTGCCCGATCGACAACCCTGGTGCATCGCCGCAAGCAATTCCGCGCCCACGCACACAGCGTCAAACTGTTGCAGGAATCGTCATGCCGCCAGCTCGTCGATGCCGAAATCATCTCACTGAACGGAAATGGCAGCGTCGACTCCGCCATCGTCAACGTCAAAGCCTCTACCGAGCCGGTCACGGTTCCCTGCACGCTGGTCGTCGCGGCCCTCGGATTCACGATGCAACTCGGTCCGCTCGCGAACTGGGGACTCGAACTTGAGAATCGGTCGATCCTGGTCGATACCACAATGAGGACCAATCGAAACCGCGTCTTTGCTGCCGGTGATATCGCCACATATCCAGGAAAAGTGAAACTTATCGCGGTCGGTTTCGGGGAGGTCGCCTCTGCGGTGAACAACGCCGCGGCCATCCTTCAGCCCGAAGTCGGTCTTGCACCCGGACATTCCAGCGACAATGCGCCGGTATTCGCAGCCATCAGCTAGAAACCCGGATCGGAAAGGAGCATCGTCATGGGCTTCGTCATCGGCGAAAATTGTATTGACATCATGGACAAATCCTGCATGGAGGAATGTCCGGTCGACTGCATCTACGAGGGCGGGCGGATGGCGTACATCAACCCAACCGAGTGCATCGACTGTGGCGCGTGCGAAATCGTGTGCCCGGTAGAGGCGATCAAACCCATGCAACGTCTGGCCGACAAGTGGAAGCCCTTCAAAGAAGCGGCTGCCAACATTTTCGAGACCATTGGGAATCCCGGCGGCTCAACCACAGTCGAGGAAGCACTTGAGGATCCGGAATTCGTCAAGAACTTTGTCAAAGACGACTAACCCGGCGAGTCACGCCACCGACACGCTATATGCATCAGTCGTCGCGGAACGCGCGGCGACATCACCGAAAAAACTGTTAGGAGCAGAGTATGGAGCGCTCGATCACACACAACGGTCGGACCGGTTTCGGCAGCCTTACCCCAGGTGGCCTGAAACTCGACAACTTCCCGATGAAACTTTTCACCAAGGGTAATGGGAAGGTCTGGAATCCGGCGGCCATCGACTTCACCCAGGATGCGGTGGATTTTGCCGCAATGAGCGCGGACGAACAGCGATTGACCATGGTGCTGGCGTCTCAATTCATCGGCGGCGAGGAATCGGTGACTCAGGACCTGCAGCCGTTCGCGGCGGCAATGGCTGCAGAGGGGCGCCTCGGTGACGAACTGTACCTGACACAGTTTATCTACGAGGAAGCTAAGCACACCGAGGGTTTCCGGCGCTTCTTCAATGCCATTGGCCACGAGAATACAGATCTGCACCAGTACGTCGAGTACAGCGACGCGTACAAGCAGATTTTCTTGGACGAATTGCCCAGTGCTCTATACACCCTGACCGAGGACCCATCCCCGGCGAACCAAATACGGGCGAGCGTGACGTACAACCACGTCGTTGAGGGTTGCATCGCTCTGACAGGCTATTTTGCGTGGGCCAAGATGTGTCAACGACGGGGGATCTTGCCCGGTATGCAAAAGCTCGTCAAACACATCGGTGACGACGAGCGCAGGCACATGGCGTGGGGAACATTCACGTGCCGCCGTCACATTGCAGCTGACGATCGTAACTGGGACGCTGTCAGTGACCGCATGCAGGAACTGCTCAATCCTGCGTTGAACCTAATCGTCAATCTCTTCAGCGAGTACGAGGATCGCGGAATTCCGTTCGGCATCACGATCGACGAGATGACCGACTACGCACTCGACAAGGTCAACCGTCGACTCGAATCGATGGAGAGTGCTCGCGGTCTAGATCCCGCGGGTATCGATCTCGACTACTCCCCCGCCGATTTGGAAGAACGCTTCCATATCCAGGATCAGAAGGCAATCGCTGACGCCATCGCACAGGACAAGAAACTGGTCGGCAGCTAGGCTATTTAGACCTTGGGGGGCTGGTCTCGACCAGCCCCCCAAGTCCCTTCAATCGCCGCCCCGTTAAGCCTGGATACACCGATCCAAATAGTGGCCGAACGCAAGTCGTAATGCGAAAAGCCTTGCCGTAGTGAATGAACAAGATTTCCTGAAGATCACATTCGGACGCAGCGAAGAGCACCTCGCAGATGCAACTATCTCAACCCCGACCATCGCAACTTCCAGATTCGACGACCCGAATCTTGTTTCCACCGTATGGCTGGGCCCCAGTGGTCGCGTTGGCCGAGCGACCCGGACTGCTCACCTGTCCGTACCGACTGATGCAGGCGCCAATGCCGGCCGAAGATTGATCACTCGGCGGCGCTCACGTCGACGGCACAGCTAGGCTAGCATGTTGCCATGGCGATCCTCCGCCACGGAGCAATGAAATCGCTATTCGACCACCCTTAGGCACCTTCGACGTCGGGTTCGTGCCTGCGCAAATTCGCCTTCGGGCACGCGCGCCAACTCGACGCCGTGGCGTCACGGTTTCTCTGCGGACTCGCTGAAATCGCCCTGACTGCCGGCGACGGCGGTCGGGTGCTAATCGACATCAACGACTCGATCATCGAAGTCCACGGCCACAGTTCAACAAGGACGCCCACACCGCGCCAACGATTGTCAGACAGACGGCTGAGGAAAGGTTCGTGCGGTTCCTCCCGAGAAACGGCCCGAAGGATCGCCGACAATGGCGCTGATCCCCAAAGGATATCGAAGCCATTACGCGCAAACTCCGCGTTTTCCGGATATCCCACTATCGGTGCGGCAGTTCGGGGAGGCTCTGTCAACGACGGGTTGGAATTGGTTCTGGCCCACTTTCCGTGACGGCTCCACCTTCACGCCGCGTGTCGTTCCGATATGACGTGGACCGTGTGGGAGATGATCGTTCTGATGTCCTGAGAACTGGTGTGACCTGCGTGCATTTCTTCCGCATCTGGCGGGTGTCGACATCGATTCGGTCGATGTGACCGCAGGCGGAGTCCGTATTCGGGCGTCACCGTTGTCGACGTTGGCGAGCTGCCCGACGTGCGGTGTTTCCTCGAAACGAGTGCACAGTCGGTACGAACGAATGCTCGCCGATACGGCTATAGCTGGCCGATCGAGTTACGTTGTCTTGCAGGTACGTCGACCTATGTGCTCGAACACCGGCTGTGACCGACGCACATTTGTCGAGCAGATCGACGGACTGACCAAGGCTTACGCACGGACCACTCCGCTGCTACGCGGAACCCTCGAGAAGATCGCATTTGGCATCTGCGCTGGGCATATATGTCGGACGCTCTACCCTGTTGCGCCTGGTCCGAGCGCTACCTGATCCGCCCACGACCACTGTCGAAGTGCTCGGTGTCGATGATTTCAAGCTGGGAAGGCGACATCGGTACGGCACAGTTCTGATCGATATGGACACTCACCGGCCCGTCGATGTTCTCTTACCAACCGGAAAGCCGAAACAGTCACCAAAATGGCTCACCGAACATCCGGGAACACAGGTGATCTGTCGTGATAGCGCTGGCGCGTATGCCGAAGCCGCCCGTGCCGGAGCGCCCGAGGCGATCGAAGTCGCCGACCGCCGGCACCTATGGCACAACCTCGCCGAAGCTGTGAGGAAAACCGTTGCAGCCCATCATAATTGCCTGAAGAATCCTGAGTTCGAGCCTGAACCTTCGATCGAACGCACCGCGTCGAAACAACTGAAGCAGGTCGCCGAGCAGGTACACACCACCCGTCCGGAGAGTTCAATGCTCGTCATCCGCACGAAGAATCGTTTCCAGGCGGTCGAGACTCTCAAGAACGAAGGCATGGGAATCCGAACTATCGCACGGCAACTCGAACTGGCACGGGAGACCGTTCGTCGTTTCTACTACGCGAACAGTGTCGATGAGTTGTTGGGGCATCGCGAGCCGGCCTGCCAACTATGTTGGACGAGTTCGCCGAATATCTTCACGAGCGTTTCAACGACGGCCATGCCTACGCTGCTGCACTTTACGAAGAACTTCAAGAATTGGGATATCGCGGCAGCTATACAGCTCCGTTCTGGATTACCTTCGCCCGTTTCGCAGGATAGGGGCAGCTCCACCGTCCACACCGAAAGGTGCCGAAAGTGCGGCGGATCACCTCGTGGATGCCGCGGCATCCCGACAACCTCACCGACGATGGGCAGATCAGGCTCAAGCAGGTTCTCGCCAGCTGCCGGCACCTCGAAGCAACTGCAGGCCATGTCAAGTCGTTTGCAGGGATGCTCACCGGACGCCTTGGCAAACAATTGAACCTGTGGATGTCGGCCGTTTCGGCTGATGATCTGCCGAACTTGCATCGGTTCGCTCGAACGAGGCCAAGCCGATACGTCGGCTTTGTGGGTCGGGCGACGTCAGGCAAAGGGTCGTCCGTTGCGCTACCCAGCTTTCGAGGCGTCGTTTCGGGCCACTGCGACTCGGCTCGGTGTTCATGCGACATCGCACATGTTTCGGCATACGGTGGCTCAGTTGCTGGTCGACACGGCGGGACTGCATGTGGCACAACAAATCCTCGGACATCGGAATGTGTCCACCACTGCCGATGTGTATGCCTATGTCGATGAGAAAGCTATGTTGAAGGCGCTCGTGGAAAGTCGCTCGCCGTCAGCGGAGCGCGCACCTGACTGTTGTGGAAGGAATCCGGACGTCGGTATGCGCGACTACGCCCCGGAGACAATTGCGGCATTGGACGATCTGGGAGGGTGCCGGTGAACGCGGTCAGCCTTCAGATCGATCGGGACCTGCGCAAAGAGCCATTCGAACCCGATCGGGTGATGGCTGCCGTCAGGGAAATGGTGCGCACCTGGGACTGCGGACCGCGGCGCCGACAGCACGTCATATCGGATACGGCGGCGATACTTACGAACACTCCTGCGCAAGAGGGTATTTCGTTGCAGCAGTGGTGGCTGATAGCCGAGGAACGGTGCACCGTCTCGGAGGGGCGGGCATTGGTGCTCGGCCGTTTCGTTCAGCCGACATGACCGTTCATCACATCCGCCCGGATTCCGCAGAACAAGGCACGAGCCATCGGTGAACCCGCCGGACGAATCGCTGCCCGCGAACTCGAAGTAGAATGACTCCGCAAGGCACTACGACGAGCCGAAGAACTCAACGACGACGTCGCCACCGCCCTCGAATCCTTCAGCTGACCAACACAGCATCAAACTCTTGAGACAAGACCTCGTCGATGATCAGTTTGTAGCGGCGAATCTTCTTCAGTTCCGCTTCGATCCGGCCTGCATGGTGTACGGCACCGAGACGAGCAATCCAGTTCGATGCCGTGTCGAAGAGGACGGAGTAGCCGGCGTGGGCCGCTTTTGCGCCGAGTCCGATTGCTATGTGTGTTTTGCCGATGCCGGGCGGGCCGAGCAGGATCACGTTCTCTGCCTTCGCCACGAATGTTTCGGTGGCCAAGGGCGCCAACACCTCACGACGTAGCGATGGCAGGCGGTCGAGGTTGAAGTCCTCGAGTGTTTTCACCGCCGGAAAGTGCGCAGTGCGGATCCGCATGATGGCACCCTTGGATTCGCGCTCAGCGACCTGCTGTTAAAAACAGCGCTGCAAGGTATTCCTCGTGTGGGACCAGTTCTCATCCCGCCCCTGGGCTGCGAGATCTTCCCAGGTTGCTCCGGTCGTCCGCGTTTTCAGTACCCGGGTGAGGTGGGCGATCATCGACGGCAACCCATCGGATGATCCTGCCGGCTTCGTTGGCGTTGTGGTCTTCGAACTGGTAAAGGTAGCCACTTACGTTCTCGCTTTCGTTGTGGGAATGCAGAAATCGACCCTGAAAAGGGCGTCATAGTCAGGCAGAGCACGCAAGGCGGCCCGGTGCCCGTCGAGATGGTGGCGGTCGGCGTCATGGTGACGTCGCTGGTCGGCGGTGAACTGTTGCCGCAACTGCGCGGCCGCCTGGACGTGAGCCGGATCGGTAACCACGGCATGTTCGCCCAGGATCGTCGGTAAGAGCCGACGACCTGTCCCTCGCAGGTGACCACCACCTCGTTCGGGTGATGCGGCGACGTCGACGAACCTGCCGATCACTCGTGGGTCGACGGAGTAGTCTACTGCATCCATCCTGATGTAATAGTCACGGGCCAACTGGATTCGGTGGTGCAGTCCGATCGGCGGGTTCACCGGCGGCGGTGGAAGCATCGCCGAATAGTCCGTGTCGAGCAGGTCGATCGCGCGGCCCCCGATCGAGCGAACCATCCGAGAGTTGGCGCGTAGGAACCAGTCGCCGAGTTAGTCGTTGAAGTCCTCGGGGGAAGCGAACCGGCGGCCAGGCGGAAACGAGGTCTCGAGGTAGCCGTTGTGCCGTTCGACTAAGCCCTTGTACTCGGGGTCCCGCGGTGGAGCGAGTTTGATCTGCGTGGCCAATGTTCCCGCGAACGCCACCGCTGGAGTGATCACCCTTCCAGTGCCACCGATCGCCGAATCTCTATCCCACAGCAGTGTTTTGGTCACTCGACCGATCTTCGCGACCGAGGTCCACATTCCCGAGAGAATACCCCCGCCCTGCCTCGAAGGAATCATCGATGCGGTCGTGAACCGTGAGAACGCAAATGTCATCACCCGCACAAGGCAGGATTCGTTCTTGCCCGGCTGCGACCGGGATTCTCGTCTCTGGGAACCAGAGATCGTATTGGGTGAGTTGACCAGGCTCCTAAGTGATTCGGTCGGCGGAGTCGATTCCCTGGTACTCCGGCCGGATCTGTCCCACCCGATCATTGAGTGTGGTCAGCGAATGTTCCCAGCCGATCCGTTCGGCGATCACCGTCGCGGGCATCCGCGGATACTCGGACAGCAGTTGCCTGATCTGTGGCTCGACTCCATCGGCGAGTGAGCCGCGTCCCCCGACCCGGCTCTGGCCCTGCGCGCGTAACGCAGTGCGCCCGGCGTCCCAGGCGATGCCCATCCGTCGTGCGATTTCCTTGATCGGTGTTTCTTCGCCGCGCTGCAGACGACGAATTTCTGCCCAATCCTCCACTGATATCACCCTCCTAGCATCGGAGACGGTCAATCCCAATCCGTCGCTAACCCCAACGGTTCAACGTGTGGCGCTCCACGCATTCTTCACCCCCACCGACCTCGCAGACATCGACACTTGTTGCGGCCGATGGAATCCATCGCCGGCATACGATCATCGAGCAAGTGCATGCGGATCTGGAGAACTCCGTGCTCGCACACAAAGCCCACAGTGCGTTTTGCGCGAATGCCGACTGGCTCGTCTGCGCTGGAATGGCCTTCAACCGCACGCACACTGCAGCGACACTAACCGGTGACTCCGCACTGGCGAAAAGCGAGCGCCGGCGCCATCCGCCGGACGGTGATCTCGGTCCCCCAACGGATCGCCTAACTCCGTCCAAAAACTGACCTTGCACCTCCCGCCGGGCTGGCCGTGGGAGAAACCGTGGACAACGTTGTTCGAGAGCATGTTCTACCGCCCCGATCATCGCCTGACCGGGTCCGACTCTTGCGCGCCCACGTTGTGAAGATCCAGTAGGACGACCCGACAGCTGAGGTCGGCTGATCGACCACGCTCACAGCTCACCCGATGGCGCGCAAGATAATTCACAACGACGAATCATTACCTCGGTGCATCCAGGAATCGGCGTCGAGTAGCCCATAGCGACCCGCCATGGCCGCTGCTTCGATACGATTTCGCGCCCCTACCCGTTGAATAAGTGATGCGACCATCCTCTTGGCTGTTCTTTCGCTGACATGCACTCGCTCAGCGATTTCCGTTGTCTCCAGACCATGAGCGAGCAGGCTCCACAGTTTCACTTGTTGTGGACCGAGCTTGTCTAGGAGATCATTCTCGGGCTTGCGACTACTTCTGAGTATTTTCTCAAGCACGCCCGCCTCGACGACTTTCATTCCGGCCGCAAGGGCGAGTAGCGGGGCCACGAGCGCGTCCGCGTCGGACGACTTCGCCATGAACCCGTCCGCACCGCTCCGCAATGCACGTTCGGCCAAGGCGAGGTCCTCAGTGCCCGAAAGTGCCAAGATCCGCGTCGTAGGATAGGCGGCACGGACTGCTGCGATGGCCTCCAATCCGCCTCGTGGTGGCAGAGTCAGGTCAATCGTCACGATGTCCGCTCGGTTCTTCCCGACCAGTGCGACTGCCTCATCGCCGTTCGTCGTGGTGCCAGCAACATCGAAAAGGTGGTCAGCCCTGACACCTAACAACAGTTCGAGCCCCTGAGTGAAGAGCGCATGGTCGTCCACGATAACTACGACGAGTGGGGTACCAGACATAGATTGTAGTGTGACATGCCCGACAAGTACGCGATGCTATGCGGGCTCTCACCTAGAGAATCTGAAGGGATCGACTCAGCGCAGCCTTGAGGAGCAACGATCATGTTCAGAGGGTATGACCCTATCGCGGGAGCTGCGATAAAGCCTGTTCATTGGAAGGAACCCGAGCGAGTAATCGCGGTGCTGCGAGTTCTCGTCATCGGCAGCATCACCGTGGTCGTAGCTTTCGGAACACCGATAAACCGTACATACCTGCCGATAGCGGTGCTCGGTCTCGGGTTCGCCTTCACGTATGCCAGTTACATTTTGATTGCCGATCTGCAGGGCCTGCGCCAACTACCCCAGGATGTGGTCGCGGCCCTCGACGGGGTGGCGTCGGTGACATTGGCGGCCGCAACTGGTGGAGCAATGAGCCACCTTGTCGCAGTTCTGCCTTTGGCGATCGTCGCGATCGCGATACGCCAGGGGATTCGGCACGCCATTGCCGGCGCCGCGTGCGTGGGTGCACTATTTGCCGTGGTTGCACTCGCCATACCGCTGCCTAGTGCGTCGATGGCGTACCGCATAGAGACGGCATGGTGGTGGTGCGGTTACCTAATTATGTTCGCAGTCTTGACCGGCACCCTACGGAGCCTCCTCGATCGTGAACATGACCGAGCGGTCCAGGCGAGGGCCGAGGCGCTCTCGGAGCATCTGACAATTGTCGAGGAACGCGATCTCCGAGCCAGACTGCTCGAAGCCCAAGCGATGCGAGATGATGGGCTGAGGATCGTACTGCACGAATTCCGCACGCCGATATCGTCATTGAGTTCGTTGGCTAACTCCCTCGCCACCCCGGGCCGGTTTGACACCCAGGCCCAGGAAAGGGCCATCAGTCTGATTGCAGCACATAGCCGGCACCTCACCGACATGCTCGACAGTTTGGCCGATGTGGCGTTGAGTACGGGCGATCCCACCGGCGTCGCCCGCGTGCGGCGCATCGCATTGGACGAGCTTGCCCACGGGTCGCTCGCAGCGGCTGGCATCTCGCGCGCGAACAGCAAAATCACCATCACACCGCCCGGTGCCGTGGTCCACTGCGATGCCCACCGACTACAACGTGTCATGACGAATCTTCTCGAGAATGCGCGACGATACGGTGCGGACCATCCCGTGGAACTGTCCCTGATCTGCACCCCATCGTCCCTGAAGGTCGAAATCGGCGACCGCGGACCGGGTTTGACCGATGACGAGGCCACCCTGGTTACCCGCAAGTTCGTTAGCCTCGGCGAGCGCAGAGGCACGGCGGGGCTCGGTTTGTGGATCGTCGCGGAAATATCGAGCGCGATGGGCGGTACCTTTGTCTTGGTACCGCGCCCGGGGGGAGGACTGATCGCCCGAGTCGTCATCCCACTGGACAGCCCTCCGGAGATCTCAGCACGCGTCGACCCACGCTGACGCGACTCCCGCACGCCGTAAGTGCAGGAAACGGTCCCAGTCTCAAGCCACGATTCCAACTGGTCAAACAGCACCGGCCTGCCTGACTCGCCTGCCTGCACCGCTCACCACCTTACGGAGAGCTTCTGCCCAGTCGATGCCGTCAATCCGGGTCCTGGTCACATATAGCTTTGCCCGTGAAAGCTGGCACCACCCCGCGACCAGAAAGCCTGTCACTGCGGATATTTCATCCCGATGCACCAAAACCAGCCCCTTTGCAACGCACTTTTCTCAAGCCTCGCACCGGCCCCGGATTGCCCGCAGTGACGGGATCCGCAGCGGTAGTCCTCTCGTGCATTATGGGCACCTCCCGCCCGTCCGCCAACTACCCGCTCGTCGGAAGCTTCGGGCCTTTCATCGCGGCCGCCGACGGCCCGCTCGGGCCATCCATGGCCCGTATGACCCGCGCAAAGACGTGACCTGGATCACCAGACTTGACCCCTAGTGCGCCGAAGTCCGGCGTCCATAAGCAGGAGATTCGATGACCACGATCATCCCTGAAGGCACGGCACCGTCCTTGGATGGTGCCGAGGAGAGTATCTTCATAGCGGGACAGCGCCGCCCAGCGTTGAGCGGCAACACTTTGGATACTGTCGACCCAGGAAACGGGAAGGTCCTGACCCGGATCGCGCTGGGCACCGGCGATGATGTCGACGCCGCTGTGCGCTCGGCCCATTCCGCCCAGACCGAATGGGGTGCGCTTAAGCCCACTGCACGTAGTCGTGCGCTTGCGGAGCTTGCGCACCTCGTCGAGCAAAACGCTGAGGAGCTTGCCACACTCGAAACCCTCGACAACGGTAAGCCCCTCACAGAGTCCCTCTTCCTTGACCTGAGCATCGCAACGGAAGTCTGGCGTTACTACTCGGGTAGTCCATCCCGGTTGACCGGCGATGTTTTGCCGGTGTCGCCACTGGTGGGCGAGGCCCTGACGTATACTCGGCGGCAACCACTCGGTGTCGTCGCGGCCATCGTCCCGTGGAACTTCCCGCTCCTTATCGCCAGCTGGAAGATTGCGCCCGCTCTGGCCGCTGGTAATGCCGTCGTCGTCAAGCCGAGCGAGATGACCTCGTTGACGACGGTGCGGCTCGCAGAATTGGCGATCGAGGCAGGGCTACCTCCTGGCTTGTTCAACGTCGTAACCGGCTTGGGTCACGAAGCGGGACAAGCACTCGTAGAACATCCCGGTGTAAACAAGATTACGTTCACCGGGTCGACTGAGACGGGTCGGCGCATCGTTGCCGCCAGTGCCCGCAACCTTGCGAAGGTGACGCTCGAACTCGGTGGCAAGTCCGCCAACATCGTCTTCGCGGACGCAGACCTCGATGCAGTGGTCGAGGGTGTCCTGACTGCCATCTTCGTAAATCAAGGACAGGTCTGTTGCGCTGGTAGCCGCCTGTTCGTGCACCGCAGCATTCATGACGAGGTGGTTGCCAGACTGGTAGAGGCGACACAGAGAATCGTGACCGGTCACGGCCTCGACGATGGCACGCAGATGGGACCATTGATCTCGGCAAATCAGCTCGACCGGGTCGAAGGTTTTGTTCAGGCCGCACTCGCGGAAGGAGCGGTCCTGCAAACCGGCGGCAACCGCTGCTCGGACTCCGCCGGCTACTTCCTCGAGCCCACGATCTTCACCGGCGTGACCGACCACATGCGTATCGCCCGCGAGGAAGTGTTCGGCCCGGTTCTGTCGGTCCTTGCATTCGATGACGAAGCCGAGGCAATCGCCCGGGCGAACTCGAGTGAATACGGACTCGCAGCCGGCGTGTGGACCCGTGATGTCTCACGCGCACACCGGGTTGCGCACGCACTCGACGCAGGGACGGTGTGGGTCAACATGTACAACATGCTGGACCCAACCTCGCCTTTCGGTGGCTTCAAAAATTCCGGGTATGGACGTGACCTCGGCGAGGAAGCGCTTCTCGGCAATACCCAGACCAAGTCGGTCTGGATAAATCTCGACTAAGGAGAAACACAAATGGGCATCTTCAAGAACGCCGACGATGTGTACAAGTATGTCGGCGGTGTATTCAATCAGGGAGTTTCGGATCCCGAATTGGGACCGAAGTTTGCGGAGTCGGGTGTGACTCTTCGGATTACGTACACCGACCCTGATTCGGTGATCACGGTCGACTTTCCAAACGGTAAAGTTTACACCGGAGTGGATGTCGGGCCCGACCCGAACGTCGAACTGTTCATGTCGGCCGACAGCGGAAACAAGTTCTGGCTCGGCAACCTCAATCTCCCCGTCGCCATGGCGAAGGGCACGGTGCGTGCCAAGGGGCCAGTGCCGAAGCTTCTCAAGATCATCCCTACAGCGAAGACACTGTTTACCCCGTACCGAAACATGCTTGCCGTCGACGAGCGGACTGATCTGCTGAACGCCTAGCCGTGTATGGGAGCGTGGTGCGTCAATTTCACCGCGCCGCGCTCCCGTCGACAAGTCCCCCTTTTTTCTGAAACCTGGAGACCCCGTGCTTAGTACGATGCAAAACTCCCCACTGCTGGTCCGCGAGATACTGCTACACGGGCAGCGCATATACGGGAACTCCACTGTCGTGACCTACGAGCCGGATTCCTGCCGTCGCACCACATTTGACGAAGTAGCCCGCCGTGCCGAACGCCTCGCCAGCGGGCTGACCGAAATCGGAGTTTCTCCAGGCGACCGGGTCGCCACGCTTCTGTGGAATACGCAGGAACATCTTGAGTGCTACCTCGCGATCCCCTCGATGGGTGCCGTCCTCCACACCCTCAACCTGCGACTGACCCCAGAGCAGTTGTCGTTCGTGATTAACCATGCTCAAGACAAAGTCATCATCGCCGACAGGACTACTCTTCCGCTACTGGCCCGAGTACTCGACCAGCTCACGACCGTCGAGCATGTAATCGTCGTCGGCGACACCGACCAGCTACCCAACAACCGATACTTTCACTACGAGGACCTCCTGACAGTGTCCCGCGCACCATACGTGTGGCCGGATCTGGATGAATCGCAGGCCGCGGCAATGTGTTATACAAGCGGCACGACGGGCGACCCGAAGGGTGTCGTCTACAGTCACCGCTCGACGTACCTACACTCCATGGCATCTGCCGCAGGGAACGTCTTCGGTCTCACCGAGCACGACATCGTGCTTCCAGTAGTACCGATGTTCCATGCGAATGCGTGGGGATTGGCCTACACATCATGGCTTTCCGGGTCCGATATGCTCTTACCTGGCCGCTATCTCCAGGCCGATCACCTGGCAAAGATGATCGAGTCCGAGCGACCCACCCTCGCCGGCGCCGTACCGACAATCTGGAACGATCTCCTCAGCTACGCCCGAACACACAGCACAGATCTGAGCAGTCTACGACTCGTCGCGTGTGGAGGATCCGCGGTTCCACGCTCTCTCATCGAGGGCTACGACTCCGATTTCGGTGTCCGCATCATTCAGGCCTGGGGAATGACCGAGACCAGCCCGCTCGCAGCGATAGCTCTGCCACCGAAGGGAAGCGCGCCGGAAGACGAAATGTACTGGCGATCCAAGACTGGCCGAGTGACCGCGGGCGTTGAAGCGCGTCTGGTAGACGACTCCGGCAACGAGGCGCCCTGGGACGGAAAGTCGATCGGCGAGATCCAGGTGCGAGGGCCATGGATTACCGCGGCATACTACGGAGTCGACGCAGCCGACAAGTTCGCGGACGGATGGCTGCGCACCGGCGACGTCGCCCATATTGACCCCCGCGGATACATCCAGATCACCGACCGAACGAAGGACGTCATCAAGTCCGGCGGCGAGTGGATCAGTTCGGTCGACCTCGAAAACGCCCTGATGGGACATCCGGAGGTCTTCGAAGCAGCCGTTATCGCCGTACCCGACGCCAAGTGGGAAGAGCGGCCGCTTGGCTGCGTTGTGCGCACCCCGGGCTCGACGATCGGCACCGATGAACTGCGCACATTCCTGAACGCACAGGTCGCACGGTGGTGGATTCCCGAACGCTGGGCATTTCTCGAGGCGGTGCCCAAAACCAGCGTCGGAAAGTTCGACAAAAAGGCGCTGCGCGCGCTGTACGCCCGAGGTGACATGGAAGAGCAACTCTCGACCCGCACAGCGCAGCTCAGTCATGATTCACCCAACGCCGACGGTACTCGGAGCCTCCGGCAGGGATCCCTCGGATAGCACGATCGGACCGTCACAAGTGGTGACGGCTTTCATTGGGTCACCGGGCTGTGCCGGGGTTCCCACAGTCGCGGGAACCCCGGCACAGCCCCTCTTCACCGTCGGTGTGGACCGCACCCCACTGGTACCGAGCGCCGAAAAGGGGCCCATCCCAGTCAAACCCGGCCGGAGGCGTCTCTGTCGACGCGAATCGAACGCTGCGGCATCCGTCGACACACTCATACACAGGCACTCATCATCGCGGAGGACTACGTGCAACTGCTGGACAGATCCCGATCGGCGGGCGAGAGTGGCGCGAAGGCTTTGGCCGCCTTACGCGTGGCACCCCGTGCGGTCGGTGCTTTCTACGCCACGTCCCTTGAGACGTTTCGCTTCATGTTTCGTCGCCCCTTTCATCTGCGCGAATTTCTCCTGCAGGCGTGGTTCATCGCCAGTGTGTCGATCATGCCGACTCTGTTGATGGCGATCCCCTTCTGCATGATGTTCGTCTATCAGATCAACATCCTGCTGGCAGAGATCGGTGCCGTGGACCTCAGCGGTGCGGGTGCCGGTGTAGCCATCGTTCGCGAAATCGGGCCAATCGTCACAGTCCTGGTCGTCGCGGGCGCCGGATCGACCGCGATCTGCGCGGATCTCGGCTCTCGGACGATCCGCGAGGAAATCGATGCGATGAAGGTCCTCGGGATTGATCCCATTCACCGGCTTTGTGTTCCGCGAGTGTTGGCCTCCATGGTCATCGCGATGTTCCTCAACGGCCTGGTCTCGTCCGTCGGTCTGGTGGGAGGTTATATCGCCACCGTGTACATGCAGGGCGCGTCGCCCGGTCAGTACGTCACCTCGATCTCCATTCTGACCGGTCTCGGGGACTTCTTCGTCGCCGAAATCAAGGCCGCGGTGTTCGGGATGCTCGCCGGACTGGTCGCATGCCACCTCGGCTTGAACGTACGAGGAGGACCGAAGGGCGTCGGTGACGCCGTCAACCAGACAGTGGTCTTCAGCTTCCTGCTGCTGTTCCTGGCGAACTCGGTGATCACGACTTTGGCCTTGCACTGAACACGTTTGGACAACTGACAGAAACCGAACGACAAGAATGACGGGAATCTCGTGTCGATAGCCAACAAACCTACGGTTCTCCGGGGAACCGGAGCCGCCGCGATCAAGTTGATTGATGCGCCGGTCAGCCATCTCGAGGAGATGGGCCGACAACTCTCCTTCTACAACCACACCATCGCGTCGATTCCGCGGACCCTTCGGCGCTACCGCGCTGAGACCGTCCGCCTCCTCGCCGAAGTGAGCATGGGCACCGGAGCCCTCGCCGTAATCGGCGGCACCCTCGTGGTCATCGCCATGCTCACCGCCGCCGTGGGATACGAGGTCGGCCAGCAGGGTTCAACCTCGCTCGGCCACATCGGCCTCGGCGCCCTGTCCGGTTTCATCTCTGCCTTCTTCAACACCCGCGAAGCGATCCCGGTGATAGCCGGCATCGCACTGACAGCGACAGTCGGCGCCGGTTTCACCGCACAGCTCGGGGCCATGCGCGTGAGCGAGGAGATCGACGCAATGGAAACCATGTCGATTCCGTCACTGCCGTACCTCGTCACCACAAGGGTGCTAGCCGGCGTGATCGCAGTGATCCCACTGTATTCGGTGGCCTTGTTCATCGGCTTCGCCGCCACCCAGCTGGTCACAGTCTATATAGTTGGGGAAGCCGAAGGCACGTTCTCGCACTACTTCAACGTCTTCCTCGTACCCAGCGATGTGATCTGGTCCGCGGTCAAGGTGCTGGCGATGGCCGTCGTGGTGATGTGCGTGCACTGCTACCACGGCTATAATGCCGTCGGAGGTCCAGCCGGTGTGGGGGTCGCGGTCGGTCGAGCAGTGCGGACCTCGCTGATTTCCATCATGATCATCGACCTACTTATCGGTATCGCCGTGTACGGCGGCACCGCCGGGGCTGTGCGGGTGTCGGGCTGACATGAGTGGACATCTGACAGAACACAGCCGCAAGGCCTACGTCACACTCGGCCTGGTCCTGATCGTGGTAGGAGCGCTCGCGACGGCGACCTCGATCGCCGTCTACCGGGGAAGCTTCACCTCGGCCATCCCCGTCAAGCTGTATGCGACCCGCGCCGGATTGTCGCTCGAACCCGGATCCGACGTAAAGATGCGCGAGGTCGTCGTCGGCCGCGTCATCGACGTGAAACTGGTCGACGGACACGCCGAGATATCGATGGACATCGACAAAAACCGTGCGTCCTCGATCGCAGCGAACGTCTCTGCGGCAGTAGATCCCACGACCCTGTTCGGCCGCAAGTTCGTAACCCTCATGCAACCCGAATCTCCCTCCCCCGAGTCGATCTCGGCGGGAACTGTGCTGTCGACCGGGCAGGTTGCGACGGAAATCAACGATCTGCTCGAATCATTGGTTACGGTGTTACGCACCGTTGAACCGGAGAAGGTCAACGGGACCTTGAATGCGTTGGCGACGTCGCTCCACGGCCGCGGCGACAAACTCGGCGACACCTTGGTCGACCTCGACACCTATCTGTCGAGTTTCAACGACAGCATCCCCACACTGCAACGTGACCTTGCGCAAGGCGCACAGACCACCGACATCCTCGCAGCCGCGACTCCTGACCTCATGGCAACTGTCGATCACGCCAGCACCACCGCGACGACGATCACCGAACGCCAAGACCAACTCAACGCGTTCATCCTCAGCTTTACCGGCTTCGGCAACAGCGGTCATTCCTTGCTCGACGCCGCCGGCGCACCGCTGAAAGAATCCCTGTCATCGTTGGCGCCGACCACGGACCTGCTCGCCGAGCGCGCGCCAGCCCTTCCCTGCTTCGTCGAAAGCCTGAAGCAGTCCAATACCTACCTCGAACGGACGCTCGGGGGAAGCGATATGCCGGGGTTGAACATCCTCGGCACCCTGTTGATGGGCGACCCGCCGTATACGAACCCGGCCAACCTACCAGTGGTGCAGGCGGACGGTCCCGTTGCCTGCTACGACTGGACACAGCCGCAGGGGCACACCAACTTTGATGACGGCAGTAACGCATATCGTCCCGCACGGACCCCGACGGATCTGATCGGGAACCCCTTCGCGCAGTTCTTCCTGGGAGGTCTGCGATGACCAAAAGCACACCGGTATTCAAGTTGCTGATCTTCGTGTTGGTGACCATGCTGACCGGGTTCGGTGTCGCCACACTGGTCGGCAATCTTCGGTTCGGCAGCACACACACTTACAGTGCAGTCTTCTCCAGCGCTTCCGGAATCGGGAGCGGTGCAGACGTCCGGGTGGCGGGAGTGCCAATGGGCAAGGTCACCGATGTCGCTCTCAACTCGGACAGCACGGCCGTGGTCACCTTCTCTCTGTCCACCGAGCGGCCGCTGACCTCTGCCACCGAAGCGAAGATCAAGTACAAGAACCTGATCGGGGACCGATATGTCGACCTGTCCCAGGGTGCATTCGATCCGCGTCCGCTCGACGGCCCCATCCCACTCGCGCAGACGACCTCCGCTCTGGATCTTGACCAGGTCGTCAACGGTTTCCGTCCCCTTCTCCAGGGCCTGGACCCGGACCAGACCAACCAATTGTCCACCTCTCTGGTCCAGGTCCTCAACGGTCAGGAATCGAGTATCAGCACGCTGATCACCCAAGTCGACACCCTCACTAACACCCTCGCTGACCGCGATCAGGCCATCGGTCAGGTGATCACCAACTTCAACACCGTTCTCGGCACCGTAAATAGCCGGCACGACCAGTTCGGGGCGCTCGTCGATCAGCTGCAGCACCTAGTCGCAGGTCTCAACGACGACCGGGGACTGATCAGCCGCTCCTTGGGACAGATCGACGACGCATCCAAGACATTGGCCGAGGTTCTTACCGAGAACCGTCCCGCCATCGCGCAGGACGTATCGGCCCTCGGCGACCTGGCCGGTCGACTCAATGCCAAGACCGACACCCTAAACATGATCTTGGCCAAGCTGCCCGAGAACTACCGCCTGACTGGTCGGGCCGGTGGATACGGAAGCTATATGAACCTGTTCGTGTGCGGGCTGGCGGTCAAGTACGCGCAGGGACCAGGCGGAGTCACGCCGATGTTCACCGCGCCCGCCGAAAGGTGTAAATAATGATGACTAAGTCATTCCTCGAACGGAACCCGATCCGTATCGGCGTCGTAGGCACCCTCATCCTCGTCGGTGCAATCGCCCTCGCCCTCAACTTCGACACGATGCCCGGTATCGCTGCGAAGACGTATCACGCCGAGTTCGGCGACGCGAGCGGTCTGGCGGTGGGTGACACCACCCAGATCGCCGGTGTCAAGGTCGGCGAGGTGCGGAAGATCTCGCTGGACGGAGACAAGGTCGACGTCGAATTCGATGCCGACAGCGGCGATATACGCCTCGGTGACGACACCCATGCCACTATCAAGGTCGAGACTGTGCTCGGACGCCGGTATCTCGAACTCGCGCCGGGAGGCGGCGGGGAGCTCGGTCGAGGCGGCACGATTCCGCTCGCCAACACCACGTCCGGATATGACCTGACACGATCGCTCGAAGAAGTGACCGACAAGGTTTCCAAGACGGACACCGTCGATCTGTCCGGCGCTCTCGATCAGCTCTCGCAGGTCGAACAGGCTCTCCCCCCCGACCTGCAGTCGTCACTGACTGGACTGTCCCGGTTGTCCGAGACGGTGGCCAGTCGCGATGCCGAACTGCGTCACCTGCTGACCAACACCGCAGGCGTCAGCAACGTCCTCTCCGACCGCAGTCAGCGTGTCGCCCAACTGCTCGGCCAGGGTCAGTCCCTGTTCTCCACGCTCAATCAGCGGGCCGACTCTATCCACAACATCCTCGTGCAGGCCCGGCAGATCGCCGACGAACTCACCGCGTTGAAGCGGGACAACGAAGGCACCCTCACACCCACCCTCTCGCAGGTGGACATCCTGGTGACCACCTTGAACAACAACTACGACAACATCAACGCCTCCCTAACCGGTCTCGAACGCTATTCCAAGCAAATCGGTGACGTCGTGGGCAGCGGGCCATTTTTCGGGGCGCTTCTGCAGAACATTCTGCCCGCGAATCTTGCAGGTCAGCTTCCCGGCAGTCTCGGAGGTCCTCGATGAAGGGGACACGCAAGCCCACTCGTATGCCGGCGAAAGTTCTGCTGCTCATCGTGGTCGTGGTCGCCGTCGTGGCCGGAACTGGGACCTGGGTCGCTACCAACGCCACCCACCAGGTCTCCGCTTACTTTCGGAGCACGACAGGACTATATGTCGGCGACCGCGTCATGATCCTCGGCGTCCCTGTCGGCCGGGTCAACGAGATCATTCCGGAAGGTGATCGCGTCCGGGTCGAGTTCGAATACGACGGCGACTACGACGTCCCGGTTGACGCACAGGCAGTGATCGTGGCACCGGTCCTGGTCACCGGCCGATACATCCAGCTCGCGCCGGCCTACACCGAGGGCGAGAAGATGCAGGACGGACAGATGATCCCCGTCGAACGCACCGCGATACCAATGGAGTTCGACGAGGTCAAGGAGCAAGTCGTCAAACTCGCGCAGGACGTCGGCCGCACGCCTGAGAACCCAGACGGATCACTAAACGACTTCGTGGCGAACACCGCAGACACCCTGCGCGGCAACGGCCAGACCCTGCACGATTCCCTCGTCCAGCTCGCCGACGCGACCACCACGCTCAGCAAGGGCGGGGAGGACCTGTTCGCCTCCGTCCGGAATCTGCAGTCGTTCACCAGCGCACTGGCCGCCAACGAGCAGCAAATCACGGCCTTCAGTAGGGAACTCGCCACCACGTCGTCGGTACTCAACGACAACCGCACCGAACTCGATGCCCTGCTCAACAGCATGCTCACAACCTTCAACGAGGTCACCCAGTTCCTCCAAAACAATCGCGGAGCACTGACCACCGACGTGGGTAAGCTCACCGACATCACCCGCCAGCTAGTCGACCGCGAGGACGCGCTCGCCTCGATACTGCACTCCGCTCCAACCTCGCTGACGAATTTCTACAACATCTACGACCCCGACTCGAACTCGCTGACAGCCGCGATAGCCGTTTCCGATACCCCCGACCCACGGTCATTGATCTGTGCCCTTCTCACCACAGTCGACGCTCCGGCCGACGAATGCATCAAGGCCACAGGAACACTCGCCAACGGCCTGGTCCAAGGCGCTGGCGCACCAGCTCCGAGTGGAGGAACCCGATGATTTCGATCAAACAGCTCGCCACCTGCTCGGCCTTGGCACTCGGGATCGCGGTGACAGCCACCGGATGTCGATTCGACGGCATCAATTCCATCCCGCTACCAGGAAACGCCGTCGGCGGCGAGACCTACGAAGTCACAGTCGAGCTCGCTGACATCCAGAATCTGGTTGGCAACTCGCCGGTCAAGGCGGACAACGTCATCGTCGGGAATATCGCTCGCATCGGTGGAGAGGATTGGATCGCTCACCTGACACTCGAGCTGCGCGACGACGCCGCGATCCCAGCGAACGTCACTGCGAAGCTGACACAGAACAGTGTGCTCGGCTCGCAGTATCTGGAACTGACGGTTCCAGCCGCAGAAGAGCCAACGGGAACCCTGCAGGACGGAGCCATCATCCCCCTGTCCCGTACCAGTCAGTACGCCTCCACTGAAGAAGTTCTGTCCGCCCTGTCCCTGGTTCTCAACGGCAGTGGGCTACAGCAGGTCCGCACGGTGACCTCCGAACTCGTTCGTGTCCTGGACGGTCGGGAGCAGAATCTGCATGAGCTCTTCGGGAACTTGGAGACCTTTATGGGCGGACTCGATCAGCAGCGAGCCGACATCGTGCGCGCTATCGACGGGCTCGACCGGCTCGGCGGCGAGTTGGCAGCGCAGAACGGAACACTCGACCGAGGCATCGAGACCATCACCCCGGCCATACAAGTGCTCAACGACCAGCAAAAGCAACTGACGACGATGCTGACCAGCGTCGGTGAGTTCGGCCAAGTCGCCACTGAGGTGCTCGACAGCAGCCGGGCGAATCTGCACGCCAATCTCACCGCGTTGCAGCCCACATTGAGTCAACTCGCCTCCGTCGGGGATTCGATCCCCGAGGCGCTCAAGATCGCCGCGACCATGCCGTTCCCGATCGAAACCACCGAGCGCGCGGCGCGTGGTGACTACGTGAACCTGTTCCTCACCCTCGATGTGAGCGCCGAGACAGTGGGCGGAAAGGTGCTCGGCAGCATTCCGTTTTCCGAGCTGGCCGGCCTCAACCCGGCCAGACAAGCCGCCAACCCGCTGCTGGCACCCACCGAGTCGCACCCGGCCGCACTTCCTGCCGTCGGGACACCCCAACAGCAGGGAGGTCAGCGTTGATGCGCACGAAACTTGTCCGCACCCAACTCGTCATTTTCACCGTTGTCGCAATCGTCGCCGTCGGTAACTCCGTCTACAGCTACATGGGGTTGAAGCGATTTTCAGGTATCGGAATGTACTCGGTGGATGTCGAACTCGAACGAGCTGGCGGACTCTACCCGAACGCGCTCGTCACCTACCGCGGCGTCGACGTCGGCGTCGTCGAATCCCTCGACGTGAACCCCGACCACGTGACCGTGCATATGCAGCTGGACTCAGACCACAAGATTCCCCAGGCGACCGATGCATACGTACGCAGCGTGTCAGCGATCGGTGAGCAGTACGTCGATCTGATGCCGACTACCTCCGAGGGACCATTCCTGGGCGACGGCGACGTCATCGATCGATCCCGCACCACCCTGCCCGTGCCAGCCGCGAAAGTGGTCGACGAGGTGAACACCCTCCTGGAAGGACTGCCCAAGGAGGACCTGAAGACCACCGTCGACGAGGCGTACATTGCTTTCGATGGTGCCGGCACCGCCCTGTCCCAGCTGATCGACTCCACCCGCCCACTCATCGCGCTCGCGCAAGCGAACCTGACACCGACCACCACCTTGATCGACGACGCCGAGCCTGTCCTCGCTGCAGCCAACGAGGCCGGCTCGGACATCACCAGCTTCGCCACCGATCTGGCCTCGTTCACCGAGCAGCTGACCATGAATGACACACAGATTCGCGGAGCATTGGACAGCGGCCCCGCATTCTTCGACGCATTCGGCGGAACTATGACCGATCTCCAACCGTCGCTGCCGCTGCTGTTGGCGAACCTGCAGAGCACAGGTGAAGTGTTGCGGGTCAACTTACCCGGTCTGCGCCAGATTTTGGTGGTCTATCCGGCGTTGTCGGCCGCGATCAACTACTCACATCTGGGCGTGCAGGGCGCAGACCGCACCTACGGCCAGGGACCTCTCGATATCAAGCTGGGCAACACCGCTAATCCCCTGCCCTGCACCGAAGGATACGGACAGACCCAGCGCCGGGACCCCGGCGATCTGTCCCCTGCCGAACCGGCCATCGACCCGTACTGCAAGTTGCCCCCGAACGAGCCCCGTGTGGTCCGTGGTGCTCGCAACCTCCCCTGCGCCACCGACCCTGCTGTGCGCACGGCCGAGGTCGGGGAATGCCCAGGCGGCCTGCCGTCGAACTGGCCGCAGATGCTGGCTCGGCCAGGGCAGCCCTACACCCCGGCGCCGGGGGAACCGCCCACGACGCCCGAACAGTCCGACAGCTCTCAGCCGACGCCCGTCACGGCAACCCCAGCCTCCTGGGACATCAGCAAAACGCCGGCGATCACCACTTCACCCTACGACCCGATCACCGGCACGTTCCGAGCCCCAGACGGCACCCTGTACTCCATCGACGCCACAACCCCCACCCGGTCCAAGGAGGAACTGACATGGCAAAGTCTGCTACTGCGTTAGCCACCGAGACGATCGACGACGAAAACGTCCTCGACCAACCCGAAACACACACTCACACCACCGATTCCGGCGACTCCGCAAGCCGACAGACCGGCCGTATTACCCTCGCTGCAATCGTGTTCGCCGGTGCTCTCGTGCTGGCGGGCACTGTTTTGGGGATAAACTCGTGGAACGACTGGCGGACTACGGAAACAGCCGCATCCCGCGACATCACCATCCTCGATACCGCCACACAGATGGCCACCAATCTGGTAACCCTCCGCCACCAGAGCCTCAAGGAGGATATCCAGAGGGTCTCCGACGGCACTACCGGAACATTCCACGACCAGTTCACCACCTCCTCAGGTGGTTTCGGTGATGTGCTGAACGAGGGACAGGTCGAGTCCACCGGGGAAGTGAAGTCCGTCGGAATCATCGACGCGACAGACGATCACGCCACCGTCCTCGCGGCAGTCACATCGACGGTCAAGAACACCGAGGCACCCGACGGTGAGCTGCGGGTCTACCGCATGAAAATGACACTCGACCAGGTCGACGGTCGCTGGCTGGTATCCAACGTGGAGTTCGTCGCATGATTACCTACATCTCTCGCATCACCTCGTTCCTCAACACGTGGAGCAGCCGCAAACGCACCCTGGTGGTCGCCGGCCTCGGCGTCCTGACGGTCGCGGTGACAATCGCCAGTGCGACGCTGACAATCCTCGCCTACGAAGGCCGCAGCCAGGAAGACACCCGGCAGCAAGCCCTCACGCAGGCCACGCAAATGGTCCCCGACATCCTGTCCTACGACTTCAACACCGTCGACGACCACTTCACCAGCGCACTCGCGCATCTCGGGGGCGACTTCCGCACTCAGTTCGAGAGCGTAAGCAAAGACATCATCATCCCGTCCGCGAAGAAGCGACAGGTAGTCACCTCGGCCACTGTCGTGGAATCTTCTGTAGTCTCGTCCGACACCGATGCCGCCACCGTGCTGATGTTCGTCAACCAGTCGACCACCAGCACTGACAGTCCCGCCCCCAAGCTGGACGGCAGCCGTATCCAGGTTTCGCTGCACCTCGACGACAACGGTTGGCAGATCACCGAAATGACCCCGATCTGAGCCCCGGCATCAACTACCCGAATTCCCCCGTTCACGAATCGATGTAAGGAAGTCACGCGATGGGTGTCGAAGTTTCAGTCAGCGACCTGACCAAGTCTTTCGGCTCGCAAAGGATTTGGCAGGATGTGTCGTTGACGCTCCCTGCCGGAGAGGTCAGTGCTCTTCTGGGACCGTCGGGCACCGGTAAGTCGGTATTTTTGAAGTCCCTGATCGGACTACTCCGCCCGGAACAGGGCTCCATCCTGATCGACGGCACGGACATCCTCCAGTGCTCGTCCAAGGAACTCTATGAGATTCGCAAGTTGTTCGGTGTGCTCTTCCAGGACGGCGCACTTTTCGGTTCCATGAACTTGTACGACAACATCGCTTTCCCATTGCGCGAACACACCAAGAAGTCCGAGTCGGACATCCGCAAGATCGTGATGGAGAAGCTCGATCTGACGGGTCTCGTCGGCGCCGAGGAAAAGCTCCCCGGCGAGATCTCCGGTGGTATGCGTAAACGTGCAGGTTTGGCGCGGGCGCTCGTTCTCGATCCCGAAATCATCCTCGTCGACGAGCCGGACTCCGGCCTCGACCCGGTTCGCACCACCTACATCAGCCAGACGCTCATCGACATCAACGCGCAGAGCGACGCCACGATTCTAATCGTGTCGCACAACATCAACCTCGCACGAACCGTGCCGGACAACATCGGCATGCTTTTCCGTCGCCAACTTGTCATGTTCGGCCCGCGTGAGGTACTCCTCACGTCGGACGAGCCCGTCGTCAAACAGTTCCTCAACGGCACCATGATCGGTCCGATCGGTATGTCGGAGGAGAAGGACGAGGCTCAGATGGCGCACGAGCAGGCGCTCGTCGACGCCGGTCACCACGCCGGTGGTGTCGACGATGTCGAGGGCATCGTTCCGCAGATGAAGGCAACGCCCGGTAACCCGGAGCGTCAGGCCGTCGGTCGCCGTCAGGAACGTGTCCGCCAGATCATGCACACCCTGCCTGAGAGTGCACAGATCGCCATCCAAGAAAGTTTCGAGGAACACCAGATCTACAGCGACTTCGATTCCGCTACAGAAGAACTCGGAGCCATCGACGTTCATGATTGGAGCATTCCCTAACCTATGCCTGTCTCCGTTGCGCATGTGCACACGGCCGGTGAAGCCGATAGCCGCGATTTCGGTCATGTCGGCGAGTTTCGAGGCGGCTACTGGTTTGCTGCACGTGCGCACCCCGGCTGCGATCCTCATGCAAAATCAAGTGATCTGCATCTACTGCCGGACAATGCGGTGCATCACGGCCGGAAACGTGGTGCGTGTGGGTGCGTCGAGAGAATTCCAATGGCGGTGTGGGCGAAACCGCGGAACTCGCGGGTGGTTCCGCTGAATTTCCTGGTGATGCGGGCATTGGATCTGTACTTGCTCGAACGGACAGAAACTGGGTGATGCTCGTCGTAGCGGCGAGTGCGACTTCGTGAGCGATGCGCTGCGCTCGGACTTTGACGAAAACTGAGGAATGCGCCTCACACCATCGAGATCACACGCCGGAAACTATCGCTGCGCTCCTGGCCGCTTGTGCGGCAGGCACCGCTGCGGTCGTTGCCGTCGACCCGCCAGCGAGTGCGTCGCCGATCTCTACCCGGCCGCGTTGTCCGACAGCTTCTACACCTCGCCCGCCGATCTGACCGACCACCGACCTGGTGACGTTCTCGCTGCGCAACCAGCACCTGACCTCCTCGCAGTCCTTCTCACCCCATCGAAACAGTGAGCGCCCTACTCCTCTTCAAGCTGCGTGCGATGATCACCTCCCCCCTGATGACGACAGGTTACCGAACCGACACCCGCTTCCTCGAAGCATCAAATTGGATTTACACCACCCGCCAAGCGCATAAAATGCGGGACAGCCTGCAGTACAATACGATTCGATTCAGATGCACATCACCGAAAGGCCCATAACCGTCGATGGACAAGGGATACTTCCGCACACAATGCCGCCACTGTGGCAACCTCGTCTACGAAGGACCCTGGATCCCACCCCAGCGGCGCCACCACATCCATCACGACCACCGAACAACCTGCACCAGCAGTGCTGAGCAACGTCACCCGCTACGACCACTGCTCAGCCTCGTCGGAGCCACCTCGGCCGAGCCCCACTGACCGCGCGCGCCCCGGCTTCACGTCACACCCTCGCGCAGCACGCGGCGAGGCAACTCAGCTAGCCGCTCACTGTCCGCCTGCTCCGGCTACGCCCAAGGGTGCAAGCTGACAGTTCCGTTTCACCGCAACCCTCGACGGGTAGCCAACTTCACGGCGGAGAGCTGCACACGCAACGAGTCGCCGACCAGGGCCTTCCCCAGGTGAGCACCAACCGGAAAACGGCCTGCGGCATCCCCACACGCGAGCAAGGGATACACCCGATTCGTCGGCTGCCACCACCAGCAGCCGGCGAATCGCCCACACCACACGACACTCGCTGCGCTCGACGACTTCCGTCTCACTAGTGTTTACGACCGCCGAGCCCGGAGTTCGTGACTTCTATCGGGATGGCGGGCCTATCGCCGCCCTCCGCCCATATTGCTTTACGTGACTGACTGTTTCGGCATTCCACGCCCGTCTGCGCCATGTCCGCGCTGACATACTCGCCTCCTGGAACCGATGCAGGAGACCAGACGAGACCGTCACCTTTCTTCAACGTCGACCTCGCAATGTAAAACTCAGGGGTAGTAACACCTGACCATCGTGCTCGCCGACGCGGGAGACGAATGGCGCACTGACGCGAGCGGGCTATCTGGTGACGTACTCGAATGTCCTGCCGGACGCCGGCGCAGAGAATACCGTGATCGTCGGTCCCGGCGATGCGGTGACCGGGCTCGGATGGTCCGCACCCGAAGGCCCGGACGAGGCCATAGCCCTCGGAAGATTCGAGGGCTCGCCGGTTGTGACGATCACCCAACCAAACGGTGATCTCATCTCCGGTTTCTGACCAGACCGGTGGTGTCCACGTCCGATTCCGATCGCAGCGACCCACAGGCGCTACGCACGGTACCTGCCGTCGGCAACGAAGTTCCCGTGGACTCGCTCGGCGCCGACACCACGGCCCGTGCAGATCACCGACAGCATCGCTGGCGGATCGGATACTCCCTCGCTGATCTGCCAAGGTCACTGTATTCCGCAATCGATTCGGGTCGTCATGCAGATTCCCTCGCCCCCGGACGATCTCACCTGGATCCTCGATGTTCAGCTCAACGGCCAACTCATCGAGTGTCGCCGACTCGACCGCACGATGGCGGCGACACCATCGCCGCCGTCGACGAGGCCGCCGGAACCTACCCCGGACGGATTGCTTGATCTGGCAACCGAGCTCGGTGAAATACGTGCCTGGCTACCTGTGCTTTCGACTACTGCGTAGCTACTTCACCTTGAGGTCGACCCTGAGCTTGATCTATCCGCCGATACACCCGCGCCGTGCCGGCGCACGGGCGCGTCACGCTGTTGCACGACTTCACCGTTCGAGACTTCGTCGGCCGTCAATCACCCCTAACAGGTGAAGTGAAACATGCCCACCGCGCTCCACACTGTCGGTATGGCTACGACATCGAATGCGGCATCCGAGTCAATCATCCGCCAGCAGAAGGCACTCCTCGAGAGTCTGCCGTTCTCCGATACGCAGGATTTCGACGACGCACACCGCGGCCTTGTCGGCCGCCGCCAACCGAACGCGGTCACCGCCGAGGACGGAACCGTCCTCTGGGACAACGACACCTATTCGTTCCTGCAAGGCGACGCACCCGACACCGTCAATCCGAGTCTGTGGCGGCAATCCCAACTCGTTGCCATCGCCGGATTGTTCGAAGTAGTCCCGGGCATCTATCAGGTCCGCGGAATGGACTTGTCGAATACCTCCTTCATCGAAGGTGACGAGGGGGTCATCGTCATCGACACCTTGCTCTGCGCCGAAACAGGTAAAGCTGCCCTCGAACTCTATCGAGAACATCGCGGCGACCGGCCGATCAAAGCGATCATCTACACCCACTCGCACGTCGACCATTTCGGGGGTGTCAAAGGTTTCGTCTCGCAAGAGGAAGTTGACTCCGGGGCGGTGAAAATCATTGCACCGGAAGGATTCGTCGAACACGCCGTCTCCGAGAACGTCTACGCGGGAACCGCGATGGGGCGACGCGCCGGCTACATGTACGGCGCTGCACTGGCCCGCGGCCCACAGGGACAGGTTGGCGGCGGATTGGGACAGACCGTGTCCATCGGAACCGTCACGCTCATCGCTCCCACCGACATCGTCACCACCACCGGACACGAGGACACCATCGACGGCGTGCGCCTCGTCTACCAAATGGCGCCGGATACCGAAGCGCCCTCGGAGATGTTGATCTACCTCCCCGATTTCAAGGCGCTGTGCGCCGCCGAAGACGCGACCCACACCTTCCACAATCTGCTGACCTTGAGAGGCGCCGTCGTGCGTGATCCCCACGGCTGGTCGCAGTACCTCACTGAAACCATCGACATGTTCGGTGACGACGTCGAAGTCGTCTTCGCCTCGCACCACTGGCCGACCTGGGGCAAGGAACGTGTCGTCGACTTCCTGTCTACCCAGCGCGATCTGTACGCCTATGTGCACGATCAGACGCTGCGCATGATCAACCAGGGCCTCACCGGACCTGAAATCGCCGAGCGGATCCAGTTGCCACCCTCGCTCGAGAATGCCTGGAGCGCAAAAGGTTACTACGGTTCGATCAGCCATAACGTCAAAGCGATCTATCAGCGCTACATCGGCTGGTTCGACGGTAATCCGGCCAGTCTGTGGGAACACACACCGGTCGAACAATCCATTCGATACGTCGAATTCATGGGTGGTGTCGACGCGGTCGTCACGAAAGCCCGCGACTCGTTCGACGCCGGCGATTACCGTTGGGTCGCACAGGTACTCAATCACGTTGTGTTCGCGGAACCTGACCACGCCGGAGCAAAAGCGCTGCTGGCCGACGCCTACGAGCAACTCGGCTACGGTGCCGAAAACGGTACCTGGCGCAACTGGTATCTCTCCGGTACCACAGAACTGCGTGACGGCCAGTTCGGCACCCCGACCGAAACCGCCGCGCCCGACGTCGTCGGCCAACTGACCCCGGCGATGCTCTTCGACGCCATCGCCATTCAAGTCAACGGCCCCGAGGCGTGGGACGAGCGACTATCCATCGACATCGTGCTCACCGACGTGGACGAACGCTACCGACTACGACTTGCCAACGGCGTGCTCACCTACACCGCTCACAATCAGAAGGGCTCCGCCGACGCCACACTGACCACGACCAAACGAGCCCTACCTGCCTTGGCACTCGGAGGACTCTCTGCCGATGGACTCGCGGACGCGGGCATCGAAATCAGCGGCGACGCCTCTGTTCTCGGCCGCCTGGCAGCGGTGCTCGAACCAGGTGACAAGAACTTCGCGATCGTCACCCCGGAACGGCCGAGCTAACCCGCACTCCTCACCCGGGATTCTGCGTAACGGCGAAGACTCCCGGGCGAGGGGTTCGTGAATGACCAATCGACACCGGTCACCTCGCTGAACTTGGTCTGACCCGGTCCTGTCGCCACCATCCGCAGACCTGCACCGATCAAGGAGTGAACATGAACGGAATCGCGGTCCTACTGGTCGGGCTCCTGCTCTGCTTCTACGGCATCCGCTCCCTGCACCTGGGTGTGTTGGCCATCGGTTTCGGGCTCGGCTGGATGATGGCGGACCTCTTCCACGCCTCACTGACTGCGCTGCTGCTGTTCGGACTCATCGGCGCTGTCAGCGCCTGGATCGTGACCACTCTCGTCTTCAAGTTCTCCGCCTACTTCATCGGCGGGCTCGCCGGCGCGATGGCCGGCGCCCGCACCGCCGACGTGCTTCAACCCGGAGACAACGACTGGGCTTTGAGTGCGATCGTCATACTCGCCGTCGCGGTCGCCGCAGCCTTCCTGGCAGACAAATACCGCGCCCGAGCACTACTGTGGCTCACCTCCATCGGAGGTGCAAGCATGATCCTCAACGGGCTGGGACGGACCACGGACGCGCTCGAATTCCTCCGAAGCCCACAGCCAGGCTGGCAACAGATCTTCGCCACGGCCGCGTGGATCGCGCTCAGCGTCGCCGGATGGATCGTCCAGCGACACCTCTTCGCAGAGAAGCTCGGAGTAAAGAACACTCTAGTTGGTAGCACCAGTCCCTAGGCCGAAAGGTCCTGAATCCCTCCAGGACCTTGTGCGGTCGACTCCCCTGCATGCACCCTTAGCGTCATTACCCACACATGCAGTGATCCCCCACACATGCAGTGGCCAAATACTTTTCGAAACTCAACCCAGCGAACCCCCCAAGTGCAAATCGATTCGTCATCGCTGGGTTCGGATATTTCCGAGCATCTCGGCACTGCTCGATAGGGCGCAGACATCACCTGTATCGGTCGACCGATCAGCTCACCTTCGACTCCCATGAGAACGCCAAGACCGGCTACGCAAATCACTCGCAGAAGCCCGTTTAGCGAAAGGCCTAAAAAACTCGAATCCAACAGGCAGCACTTCGGTGTCGAAACGGTGCTCCGCCCACGCGCGGTGCGCTTTCACCTGCGAGTGCACACCGAAGGCTTCGATGTCGGCCCGGGTCAGATTGCGACGACGGGCGATGCGTTCGGCGGCCTCGAATTGATCGGGCATGTCGATGTTCCAGGAGGCAGGACGACGAGGTCCGGCATGCACACCGACATTGGCGCCGAGGGGCACCCGGCTCATCGCTTCGACGCCACAGCCGATCCCGACGTCGAGCGCATCGGTGGCGATCAGACCGGCGATCAGATGGGTCGACTGTTGGGCGGAACCGCATTGGCAGTCGATGGTGGTACACCCGGTCTGCCAGGGAAGACCGGCATGCAGCCATGCGGTCCGCGTCACGTTGTTGGACTGTTCGCCAGCCTGCGTGACGCACCCCCCGATGACTTGTTCGACGAGCATCGGATCGAGTCCCGCACGATCGAGTAGCCCTCGTTGAGCGGCTCCCAGCAGTTCGGCGGCGTGCAGACCCGAGAGCCATCCTCCGCGCTTTCCGATGGGAGTGCGTACCGCTTCCACGATCACAGGATTTCCCATGTGTTGTCGTACCTCCTCGAGTAGCAAAAATTATTAGAACGTGTTTGTCCTTTTCAGGGCGACGAATAAAGCTATACCACAACATGTTTCAAATCACTGACGCCCCTTTTCTGAAACATGTTGTGCTTTGAGTCTTCGCCATGGCCGACACTTCCCGCTCTGCGCCGACGAATACCCACGCAAATTGCTAAGATTCGCAAGTACCACAACCGGTGGGAGCTTCTGCGCTCGATTCGCAGGGGCAGGACAGCGGCGCGCCACACCTACGCGCATGCCGCCGATCCGACTCGAGTGACAGGAGGCGTCGTGGTTGTGAACTCGCGCCAGCCGCTTTATCAGATGAAGGCCGATTTCTTCAAGACGCTGGGACACCCCGCACGTATTCGCGTCCTCGAGCTCTTGAGCGAGCGTGAGCATGCCGTCTCGGAGATGCTTCCCGAGGTAGGGATCGAGCCGGCCAATCTGTCGCAGCAACTGTCCATTCTGCGTCGAGCAGGTCTGGTGACTGCGCGGCGGGAAGGGTTGTCCGTCTCATACGCTCTGACGTCGCCGCGTGTCGCCGATTTGTTGACCACGGCGCGCGCCATCTTGACCGGGATGGTCGCCGGCCAGGCCGAAATGCTGGTCGAGGAGATTCCGGAGCCGCCCGCTCTGGCCGGTAAGGCACGGTAGGGCGCACATCATGCAGGACTAGTTCCTGCACTTATCCACCAGTTGCGAAATTGCTAAAGTACGTACATTGTAGAACTGGTAACCGGACGACCGGTTGATCGATTCGAAAGAGGTGGCGTGCGGTGACGACCAACGACGTCCATCCGAACAGTGCAGTCTTGAGCCGCGGCGATGTCGCGGTGGTGGGAGTTGCGGCGGCCCGATCGCATCGCGCCGCGGTCAGGACGCGGTCACCGTGGGAGGCGATGGAGGACTACGCCGCCATGATCTGCGACCGGACTGCACTGCACGCAGTTCGGTTGCCCTTGGCGACGGCGGACGTCAACACCGTGATCGCCCGTGTACTGAGCCTGCGACCGCGGATCTCCGCTGCCTTCGTCGGCGGACTGGACGCGAATGCTGCCACAGCCGTGCAGCACGGGGTCGCCGAGCGTGGCGGCCCGCTGGTCGTCACCGAGATCGACGTCGTGACAGCAACATTGACCGCGATGACGATTTCGGCGCTGCGGAACCTCGTCGTGGGGCCGCGGGTAGGGCAAGTGATGATCACCGGGGCCCATCGAGCTCCGATGCTCGGGCCGACGTTGTTGATGTCCGGTGTCGCCGGTATCAGCAGCTGGCGTGCGAGTGATGCGCACCAGTTTCCGCTGCGCCGACTGATGGAACACAACGATGTTCTCGTCGATCTCGATGGCTGCGTGGGCGATTCGGTGCCCGCGCGGCAAGTGGTGAGCATGCCTGGTGACACTTTCGATCACGGCGCGGTCGTTCTTCCCGGATTGCTCGGTGTCCTCTGCGGCCATGGCGTCACGGTTCTGACCGCCGAGATGATCGCTGCCTGCGCGCGCTCACTGGCGTTGATCACCCCTGTGGGGTGCACTCTCCCGTCCGCGGACGAGCGGATGCTGCTCTCCTCCATCGCCAGGCAGGTCACCAAATCTCTCGGCCACGCCCCTCCATACAGCACCCACCTGCACTGATCGTATTTCCCGTCTATCCCGCTCGGACAGGTGCGTACCGCGCACCGAACACATGTCAGGAGAACACAGTGACAACCCATATCGACTCCGACCCGATTCGTCTCGGCGCGCTTCGTGCCGACATCGCGGCCTGGGTGGCCGAGGTCGAGGACCTGACCTCACCGCGAGAGGTGGTCTGGTGTGACGGGTCCGGCGCCGAATGGGATCGCCTGACCGATCTGCTCGTCGACAAAGGCACGTTCGTGCGCCTGGACCGCAAGCCGAACTCGTTCCGGTGTGTCTCCGATCCCGAGGACGTCGCCCGGGTCGAGGACAGGACGTTCATCTGTTCCCAGTCACGCGAGGCTGCCGGTCCGACGAACAATTGGATGGACCCGCTCGACATGAAAACGGTCATGACCGAGCACTACCGCGGCGCGATGTCGGGGCGCACGATGTATGTCATCGCGTTCTGTATGGGGCCCCTCGATGCCCCGGAACCGAAATTCGGGATCCAGATCACGGACTCCGAATACGTCGCCGTGTCGATGCAGATCATGACCCGATCCGGGACACCGGCCTGGGAAGCGCTGGCCGCAGATGTCGAGTACGTCAAATGCCTGCACTCGGTCGGCGCACCCCTCTACGACGGGCAGGTCGACGTCCCGTGGCCGTGCGATCACACCAAGTACATTTCCCACTTCCCCGAAGAACGCATCATCTGGAGCTACGGTTCGGGCTACGGTGGCAACGCGCTGCTGGGGAAAAAGTGCTACTCCTTGCGGATCGCGTCGAAAATGGCCAAAGACGAGGGTTGGCTGGCAGAGCACATGCTCATCCTCAAGCTCACCTCCCCGGACGAGGTGGTGCACTACATCGCCGCGGCATTCCCGTCCTCGTGCGGTAAGACGAACATGGCGATGCTCGATCCCACGCTCGAGGGGTGGACCGCGGAAACGATCGGTGACGACATCGCCTGGATGCGGTTCGGTGACGACGGCCGACTCTACGCCGTCAATCCCGAAGCCGGTTTCTTCGGTGTCGCCCCCGGTACCAGCACCGCGACGAACCCACATGCCATGGCGACGATCGAGAAAGGGAACTCCATCTTCACCAACGTCGCCCTGACCGACGACGGCGACGTGTGGTGGGAAGGGATGACCAAACAGCCCCCGGCGCATCTCCTCGATTGGCAACAGCGCGAGTGGACTCCGAAATCGGGAACACCGGCCGCACACCCGAATTCACGTTATTGCACCCCGATCGCACAGTGCCCGACAGTGGCGCCGGAATGGAACGACCCGGCAGGGGTTCCGATCTCGGCGATCTTCTTCGGAGGCCGGCGCGCCACCACCATGCCGTTGATCACCGAATCCTTCGACTGGCAGCACGGCGTCTTCCTCGGTTCGACACTCTCCTCGGAGACCACGGCCGCCGCAGCCGGCGCCGTCGGGGTGGTACGCCGCGACCCGATGGCAATGTTGCCGTTCCTGGGCTACCACGTCGGGGACTATTTCCAGCACTGGCTCGATATCGGCGCGCGCACCGATTCCTCGAAGTTGCCGAAGATCTTCTACGTGAACTGGTTTCGCCGCGGCGACCACGACGAGTTCCTGTGGCCCGGCTTCGGAGAAAACTCGCGGATTCTCAAGTGGGCGCTCGAACGCGTCGACGGAACCGGTGACTCCGAGGCGACCCCGATCGGTCACGTTCCGACCCTCGATGCCTTGGATCTGACCGGACTCGACCTTCATCGCCCCACCATTGCCGCTGCGTTGAAGGTCGACCCGGCGGAGTGGGCGGCCGAACTTCCCCTCATCGATCAGTGGTACGCCACGATCGGCGGCAACAGACTCCCCGACGCGCTGCGTGAAGAGTTGCGTGCCTTGCGTCAACGACTGTCGACATTCGATTACGAACTCACCGACGAGGCCCCGTCCCGCGACACGCATTTCCGGCGTGTGCGCACCCGCGCCGACGACTGCTGACCCCCGAGCAGGGCTGCCAGCGCATCTCACGTCGAGTCTCTCGCGCTGGAGGCCCTCACCGAAGGTCCCGATCCGGTCAAGTTGCCCCTCAACCTCCCGGATCGGGATCTTCTGACGTGAGACCGAACGTGGTGATCTCCCACCCAGAGCGCCGTCAACTCGACGAGCGCAGCGGGGAGCCCAGGACAGCCGTCGACAACGCCCGCTCCCCACACCATGGGCACACGTTTCCGCCCGGCGTCACCGCGGACCGACGGCACAACCTGGCACATTCGCGGCACTGCAGCAACGGCGCGCTCAGCAGTCCGCGCAGTGGTGTTACACGCATCACCGCTCCCTTCATCTGGTTACTTGCTAATATTAGCAAGTAACCAGACAGGCTTCCACTTTCTTCTCGCAGTACCGAGGAACCTTATGACCGCTACGCCCGCACCGAATTCCACTCCGTCCCCGCAGAACTCGCTCGGCCGCGCTGCCCAGGCCGTACGGGACCTGTTGCCGCGATGGAGCGAATGGAGTTCGTCGCTGCGCGCACCCGGCGCGGATCTGCTGGCCGGCCTGATCGTGGCACTGGTCGCTCTTCCGCTGGCCTTGGGATTCGGCATCTCCACCGGGCTCGGGGCGGCGGCCGGGCTGACCACAGCTGTCGTCGCCGGCGCCGTCGCCGCTGTCTTCGGCGGCTCCCGGTTCCAGGTGTCCGGGCCGACCGGGGCCATGACCGTGGTCCTGGTTCCCATCGTTCACGAATACGGCGGATCCGGTGTCCTGGCGGTCGGGTTGATCGCCGGCATCGTGCTGGTGGTGTTGGCGTTCGCCGGAGTGGGGCGGGCCGTGCGTTTCATGCCGGCACCGGTCATCGAAGGGTTCACCGCTGGTATCGCCGTGGTCATCGCCCTCCAACAGATCCCGGCCGCTCTGGGTATCACCGACGCCGAAGGGGACAAGGTGTGGCGCAGCGCAGCGGACGCGGTCGCCAAATTCGTCGCGCACCCCTCGATTCTCACCCCGGCAACAGCGCTCGCGGTGGCCGTCGCCATCCTCGTCGGCGGACGCTACTTCCCCAAGGTTCCGTTCTCGCTCGTCGCCGTGGCTGTCGCGACGTTGGCCGCGCAACTGCTGCACCTCGACATCGCCCGCATCGGTGAAATCCCCTCCGGCATCGCCGCACCCACACTGAACTTTCTGCATCTAGGGGATCTGACCTCGCTGGTGGCCCCGGCCCTGGCAGTGGCCGCGCTGGCCGCCCTCGAATCACTTCTGTCGGCGACCGCGGCGGATTCGATGGGAGTCGGGACCCGCCACAATCCCGACCGGGAATTGTTCGGACAGGGGTTGGCGAACATCGCCGCACCCCTGTTCGGCGGCGTCCCGGCCACCGGCGCCATCGCTCGCACGGCCGTCAACGTTCGCTCCGGCGCGCGCAGTCGCCTCGCCGCACTCACCCATGCCGTCATCTTGGCCGCGATCGTCTACCTGGCATCGACCATGGTCGCCGAGATACCCCTGGCCGCTCTCGCCGGGGTACTGCTGGCCACCACCGTGCGCATGGTCGAAACAGCCTCGATCATCGCCATCGCGCGCGCCACCCGAGCCGACACCGCGGTCATGGGCGCAACGTTCCTGGTCACCGTCGCACTCGACCTCGTCACCGCGGTCGCGGTCGGTGTCGCATTCGCCGCGATCCTGGCACTGCGCGCAGTGGCGAAATCGGCCAAGATCGAACAAGTCCCACTCGATGACGACGGGCACCAGAGCGAAGAACACGAACTGCTCCGTGAACACATCGTCGCCTACCGCATCGACGGCGCCTTGTTCTTCGCCGCCGCTCACCGCTTCCTGCTCGAATTGGCGGACGTCTCCGACGTCAAGGTCGTCATCTTGCGCATGTCACGGGTGACCGCGATCGATGCCACCGGCGCCATCGTCCTCAAGGACGCCATCGACAAACTCGAACACCGCCATATCACCGTCTTGATTTCCGGTATGAAACCGGACCACCTCCGGCCACTGAAAGCCCTCGGTGTCTTCACCACCTCCGACAGCGAACGCCGACACATCTTCTCCGACACACCACGCGCCATCGAATACGCCCGCATGCTGGTGCTTCCGAGGAACCAGTACCTATCGATGAACATCGAGGAATGAAACACCATGTCCCAGAACGGAACCATCGCACATCCCACCTTCGCCCAGCACCTCAAGTACCTCGCCGGACGCACCCTGCCGGACGAGTTCATTCCGTGGGTGATCGAGGACATCACCGGCCCCGGCGCCGCCCGCCGCTACGCGACACGGTGCATCGTCCCCTTGCTGCCGATCCTGCTGGGGCTGTTGCTGATCCCCGGCCCCTGGATCATCCGGATCAGCATGGTGCTCCTGCTCTTCCTGCCCTTCGTCTATTTCCTTCTCGCCTTGAAAAAGATCTACCTGCGGCACCGTCTGGTCAGCCACGGATTGAGCCCCGCGCTCCTCGACGTGCACGAGAAAAAGAAAATGGACGAGGAAAAGCAGGCCTACGAATCCCGCTACCGCCCATGACAGCGCGGCCGTTGACGGCGAATGATCCGATGAATCCGCCCCTTCCCTCCCTGACCGCGGCGATGGCATCCGCTGCCGCTGTGGTGCTGGCGATGACCGCAGTGTTCTACATCCTCACTGCCTGAACAGACGCACGACAACATCCGATAACAGGCCATTTCACCGACGCGGTCTCGGCAATCGACCCCCGAGACCGTCGCAAAAGACTGGAGAACGCGTTGAACACGACCACTGTGATTGTTGCGGGAGCTCGTACCCCGATGGGTCGACTCCTCGG
>NZ_JBJURM010000040.1:0-45495 GCF_046097995.1 Rhodococcus sp. 5A-K4 | reverse complement strand
TCGCTTCTACGAGCGCAAGGAAGTTCGGGACATCGTCGCGTATCTGCGCGTCCTCGCCAACGAAGACGACACCGTGAGCCTGCGACGCATTCTCAACACGCCACGACGCGGTATCGGTGATCGAGCCGAAGCCTGCGTCGCTGTGCACTCCGAGCATCGCAACATCAGCTTCGCCGCCGCACTGCGCGACGGCGCGGAAGGCAAAGTGGCGCTGCTCAATACGCGGTCACAGAAGGCCATCGCGTCGTTCCTCGAGATGATGGACGGGCTGCGGGCCCTGCTGCCTACACCGGCCGCCGACGAGGACGAACCCTTCGAACTCGGTGACATCGGTGAGGTCGCCGAGGCAGTGCTCGAGCGAACCGGCTACCGCGCCGAGCTTGCGGCCAGCAGCGATCCACAGGACGGCGCGCGACTCGACAACTTGAATGAACTTGTCAGCGTGGCAAGAGAATTCAGCTCCGACGCACGAAACGCGGCCGGACTGATCGATCCGGACGACGAGGAAACCGCAGCAATGCGTGAAGGCGAACCCGATCCGGGTTCGCTCGCCGCCTTCCTCGAACGGGTATCACTTGTCGCCGACGCCGATCAACTGCCGGACTCCGACGACGGCGTCGTCACGATGATGACGCTTCACACCGCCAAGGGCCTCGAGTTCCCGGTCGTCTTCGTCACCGGTTGGGAGGACGGGCAGTTCCCGCACATGCGCGCCCTCGGTGATCCGGCAGAGCTGTCCGAAGAGCGTCGACTCGCTTACGTCGGCATCACCCGCGCCAGGCAGCGCCTGTACCTGACGCGCGCGATCATGCGTTCGGCTTGGGGACAACCGATCCAGAACCCGGCGTCGCGGTTCATCCAGGAGATCCCGGAGGACCTGATCAATTGGCGCCGTGAGGATCCGGGCACCGGTGGTGGATTCGGAAGCGGCAGGCCGGGTTACGGCAGCGGAAGCCGATACGGCAGCCAGGGCGGCCAGGGATACGGTGGCGGGCAGAACTACGGGGGAGGGTCCGGCAAGGCTGCGTCGACTCCCAGTTTCGGTGCCGCGCGTGGCCGCAACAACGTTCTGGTCCTTGCCACGGGTGACCGCGTCAGTCACGACAAGTACGGTCTGGGCACCGTGTTGGAAACCAAGGGCACCGGACCCACCGCGACGGTCACCATCGACTTCGGTAGCGCGGGCAAGGTGCGGTTGATGCTCATCGGCGGTGTGCCGATGGTCAAGCTGTAGAAGACAGACAAAAAACTTCCGGCCCGTACCTGGAAAGGTGCGGGCCGGAAGTTTTTTGTCAGAAGCGTTGGGCTTGCGGTCAGTCCTGCTCGATACCGAGGCTGATGCCGCGTGATGCGAGCCAAGGGAGGGGGTCGATCTTGTTCTCGCCGGCGAGGTGAACCTCGAAGTGAAGGTGCGGGCCGGTGGAGAAGCCGCGGTTGCCGACAGTGGCGATCTGGTCGCCGGCCATGACCTGCTGACCGACGGTGACGGTGGACGTGTCGATGTGGCCGTAGACGGTGATCGTTCCGTCTGCGTGCTGTAGGCGTACCCACATGCCGAATCCGGAAGCCGGACCTGAATCGATGACCTTGCCGTCGGCGACTGCGACGATGGGCGTCCCGATCGGGGCGGCGATGTCGACGCCGGCGTGCAGGGTGCCCCAGCGGGTGCCGAAGTTGGACGTGAACGTGCCGACTGCCGGCAGGACGAACAGCGGGCGACGGGCAGCTGCTTCGCGTGCTGCGCGCTCGTCACTGAAACGCTGGCCCTTGGCAAGCAGGTTGCTGAACTGGGAGAGGTCGGTCGGTGCTGCGACGTTGAGGACCTGGGGAGCGTCGGCCTCGGTGGTGGCTGCCGTGGAGGTGGCCGGAGCGAACTGAGCGGCCTGCGGTTCTGCGGTGGTGCCGATCGCGGAGGACTCGTTGGCGAGTGCAACTTCCGAGTGGTCGGCGGCGGAAGAGGAACCGTCGTTGACAACTGCCTGGCCCGCGGCGACAACTGCGCCGGCTGCAACTGCCAGAACGGCGGCGCGGCCCTTGAGAGCAGAGGGAGGGGTGGGGAGTCGGTGAGCACCGCTGCGGCGAACCGGAGATTCGACATCGACTGTCGGTGCGGAAGAGGCGTAAGTGGGGGTGCTGATCACGTCGGACTCGACGAACTCGTGAGAGTCGGAATCTGACGACGTGGAGGATGAATTTCGAGTGAACATATCGGTAGAGATCTCAGAACTTTTGGTCTCGGTGTAACGCCTGGCCGAGTGCGTTGGATAAGTGGTCGTGACCTCGTCTGGAGCTGAGTTCGAGAACCTACTAGCGGTGAACTGGCTGCGGTGATGCATATGCCGGTTCTCTCCTCGAGTTCGTGATCAGCCCGTGACTTAGACCGACTGACGGTAACGAAATGATTGCGATGGGCGCAAGCCGTAGCGGAAACCTGTCCGATTATGTGACGTGCCTCACAGTTTGACCTGGGAATATGTCGATACGGGCAAAACGGACGAATCATCTCGTTTCGTGATCACGCGTGTCACAACCGGATCACCGGTCCATTCAGGCACTACCGTCGATCGAGTGTCCACAACACCTGGAACTACGTCGCAGGCGCGTTTCGACGACCCCGGAGTGAAGTCCGGGGCGCCACTAGCGGCGGTAATCGGACTGCTCGGTGCCGTCGGAGTGGCGGCCAGTCCCGTCGTCGGAGTCGGGAGTGGCCGCGGGGTCGACACGACGGGGGCTCTTGCTTCTGCCGCTCTCTTCGCGGCCGTCTGCACGATCATCGTGCCGTTGGTTGCAGTGCTCACCTCGGGCCGCAGGCCCGCCTTGGCCGGTGGACTCCTGGCCGGTATCGGGGCGGTGTCGCTCGGAGCGGCAATTCTCGACGTCCAGTTGTTCGTCGACGCAATCGATGCAAACCGCTTGGACCTTTTCCGTCCGATTTCGGCGGGTTCGATCGATGCGGGTCCTGGCGCTTATCTCGCGCTCGCGGGACACTGCCTTCTTGTCCTGTCCGGGGTGCTCGGACTTGTCGCCGTCCATCGTGAATCGGAACGGGACGGATACGGCAGCGCTCGCGCCGCGGAATTCGACGGGCGATCGGTTGGCGGACGGATCGGCGCGTGGCCGACAGCGCTGCTGATTCTGGCTGCTGTGGTGTTCGTGCTCTCCCTGTTCGGGCCGTCCTTCAGTTCGCAGGATCCGATCTTTCTGGTCAAACCGCTCGTCGACTCGGCGTCGGCCACCGCCGTCGGTACAGGATTGCTCGGCGTCGCGGTGCTCGTTGTGGTCGCGGCGGCGTTGACGTCCATCTCGCTGCCGGTGGGCTGCGGCGCCCTGATCGGTGTCGGCCTCGGCGCACTCGCAGTCAGTGGAACCAGGGTGATGGCTGGGTTCGCGGCCGGCGATCGGATCGGCGTCGGTTCGGGATCCGTGGTCGGGGCACTGGCCGCCGTGGTCATCGTCGTGATCGGAGTTTCAGCGCCTTACCTCGCATCCAGGCGTGAAACGGATGCGATTCCCGCTGAAAGTGTGGTCCGCGCACCTGCGAAGACAACAAAGGGTGCGCTCAAAGCAGCGATGGTGGCTCAGTCCCGGGCGGCGCAAGCGCGGGTCGACAGACTTCACCGCGTCGCCGGTACCGCCGCAATCATCACTGCGGCTGTTGCGGGCGTCGGCTCGGCTTTGCCTGTCCTGTCGTTGCCGGATGGAATCCCGGAGCCGTCGATGCTGTCGTCTCGAGTTGTCCTGCTCGCCGCTGCCGTATTGCTCCTCGCCGCGCTGGGCCTGTTTGCCCCGGGCCACGCCGCCGTGGTGCGTCCGGCCGTCGGAGTGCTGTGGACCACCGTCGTGATGGGCGTCGCGGCTGTCATGCAGTCGGCGGTCATCGCCACGGACGTACCAGGCGTCGGGTTAGGTGCCGGCGCCTTCGTGCTTTGTGGCGCGGCTCTCCTTGCTGCGGCGACGGGACTGCTCGTCTGGCTGGCGGGAAGCGCAGAACGTGAAGACGTCGACACGTCGGTAGACGGCGGTTCGAGAGGGCTGGTGCTTCTCGTCGGTGGGATCGGCGCAGTCGCAGTCCTGATCGGGACCGCGCTTCCCCTCTATCGGGGTGACGCCTACACAGCGGCGTCAGTTCTGGAGTGGCCGTGGGGAATTGACGTCTGGGGGCAACTGCTCGTCGGCGTCACCGTCGTGATCGCCGCTGTGATCGCAGCGTCTGCGCGACCGGCTCGAGGCGCGGCATTGCTGATTGGATCTGCCGTGGCAGCTCTGGTGTACGTCAGTGAGTGGCCGCTCACGTCATCGCGCATATCGGACGCAACCGTGGGGGTGGGTGCGATCACAGCGGCCACGGGCATAGTGTTGCTTCTCGTTGCAGCGTTCTCGAGCGCAAGAATCAGTGAGACTGATGCTTGACAAATTCGGTGTGGCCACCTTGCTCGATCGGTGAGGCGTGCCTCATTGCGCATTTGCGCGTGACTTGGGCCACATAGCATCAGTGCGGGCGCAAACCGAACGCGGCAACTGGTTAAAGTCCAGAACAGACCCGCTCCTACCCCTCGAGCGGGTGACAACGCAGACGAGACGGTGAGCAGATGGATCTCTTCGAATACCAGGCGAAGGAACTCTTCGCCAAGCACGGAGTGCCGACTTCGGCTGGACGTGTTACAGACACAGTCGCCGGCGCACGCGAGATTGCCGAAGAAATCGGTAAGCCCGTGATGGTGAAGGCACAGGTCAAGGTAGGCGGCCGCGGCAAGGCCGGTGGCGTCAAGTACTCGCCCGACGTGGATGCCGCAGTGGCAAACGCCGAGGCAATCCTGGGCCTGGACATCAAGGGCCATGTCGTCAAGAAGCTGCTGGTCGCAGAGGCAAGTGACATTGCCGAGGAGTACTACATCTCCTTCCTGCTCGACCGCACCAACCGCACCTACCTGGCCATGTGCTCGGTAGAGGGTGGCGTCGAGATCGAGGTCACCGCCGAGGAGAACCCCGACGCTCTCGCCAAGATCCCCGTCGACGCAGTCAAGGGCGTCGACCTCGCGTTCGCGCGCAGCATCGCCGAGGCAGGAAAGCTGCCCGCAGAAGTGCTCGACGCAGCGGCCGTCACGATCCAGAAGCTGTGGGAGGTCTTCATCAACGAGGACGCACTCCTCGTCGAGGTCAACCCCCTCGTTCGTACGCCTGACGATCAGATCCTCGCCCTCGACGGCAAGGTCACCCTCGACGAGAACGCAGCGTTCCGTCAGCCCGGCCACGAGGCATTCGAGGATCGCGACGCTACCGATCCCCTCGAGCTCAAGGCCAAGGAAAACGACCTCAACTACGTCAAGCTCGACGGTGAGGTCGGAATCATCGGCAACGGCGCAGGCCTGGTCATGTCCACCCTGGACGTCGTCGCATACGCCGGCGAGAACCACGGTGGCGTCAAGCCCGCCAACTTCCTCGACATCGGCGGCGGAGCTTCCGCTGCAGTCATGGCTGCCGGCCTCGACGTCATCCTGAACGACGCACAGGTCAAGAGCGTGTTCGTCAACGTCTTCGGCGGCATCACCGCGTGTGACGCAGTTGCCAACGGCATCGTCGGCGCACTGAAGACCCTGGGCGACGAGGCCAACAAGCCGCTCGTCGTTCGCCTGGACGGAAACAACGTCGAAGAGGGTCGTCGCATCCTCGCCGAGGCCAACCACCCGCTGGTCACGGTCGTCGCAACCATGGACGAGGCCGCCGACAAGGCCGCCGAACTCGCTCACGCAGCGAAGTAAGGGACTCACAGAACAATGGCAATCTTCCTCACCAAGGATTCAAAGGTCATCGTCCAGGGCATCACCGGCGGCGAGGGCACCAAGCACACCGCTCTGATGCTCAAGGCCGGCACCCAGGTCGTCGGCGGCGTCAACGCTCGCAAGGCCGGCACCACGGTCTCGCACGTTGCTGCTGACGGTTCCCCTGTCGAGCTCCCCGTCTTCGCGACGGTCGAAGAGGCAATCAAGGAGACCGGCGCAGACGTCTCCATCGCATTCGTTCCCCCGGCCTTCTCGAAGGACGCCATCGTCGAGGCCATCGACGCGGAGATCCCGCTCCTCGTGGTCATCACCGAGGGCATCCCGGTTCAGGACTCCGCTTACGCTTGGGCGTACAACGAGTCCAAGGGCAAGAAGACGCGCATCATCGGACCGAACTGCCCCGGCATCATCACCCCGGGTGAGGCCCTCGTCGGCATCACGCCCGCCAACATTGCAGGCACCGGCCCCATCGGCCTGGTCTCCAAGTCGGGCACCCTGACCTACCAGATGATGTACGAACTCCGTGACTTCGGCTTCTCCACCGCCATCGGCATCGGCGGCGACCCGGTCATCGGAACCACCCACATCGACGCCATCGAGGCGTTCGAGAAGGATCCCGAGACCAAGGTCATCGTGATGATCGGTGAAATCGGTGGCGACGCGGAAGAGCGTGCAGCCGATTACATCAAGGCCAACGTCACCAAGCCGGTCGTCGGCTACGTGGCTGGCTTCACCGCTCCCGAAGGCAAGACCATGGGCCACGCAGGCGCCATCGTCTCCGGTTCCTCGGGAACGGCTCAGGCAAAGCAGGAGGCTCTCGAAGCTGCAGGCGTGAAGGTCGGCAAGACGCCGTCCGCCACTGCTGCTCTCGCTCGCGAGATTCTTCAGTCCCTGTAAGGGGCTTCGCCCCCGTGCGTGGTTAGGGAGTCTCCGGACTCCTTAACCACGCACAGTGGTATCGACCCACATCGACCCGGCAGGTTCCAACTGCCCGGCACCGGATGTGATGGATGCGACGATCGAGTCGAGATCGTCGGCGTCACCGGCGGCGAGCGTCATCACCGCCTTCGATCCATACGCAGTTCCGAGCACCGAGACGCCCCGCGCTCTCAGCTCCGCTTCCACCCGACCGGCCTCTGAGTGCCGGATCGCCAAAGTGCGCAGGATCCTCCTCTCCCTGGCCACAAGCTCGGCCGAATCGAGAGCAACCGAGACGGCTCCCGAATACGCGCGGACCAATCCACCGGCGCCGAGCTTGATTCCGCCGAAGTAGCGCGTGACGACAACAATCACATCGACCAGATCTCGAGACTTGAGAACCTGAAGCATCGGCACCCCAGCTGTCCCGCCTGGTTCGCCGTCGTCGTGTGCACGCTCGACGCGTGAGTTCGCTTCGTATCCGATCACGAAAGCCGAACAATGATGGCGCGCATCGGGATACAGCGACTTCTGCTCCGCGACGAACTCCGTGGCGGCCTCGGCGTCGTCGATCCGGCGAAGCGCGGCGATGAATCGTGAGTGCTTCACCTCGGTTTCGACGACATGGTCGGCGCCGGGCGCGAGGGTGAAGGGCATCTGCCCATTGTCTCCTGTCGGTGTTAGCGTGCGAAGTCGAGACACATACGCTGGTAACCATCGAAGACCGTCTACGAGGAGAAGTCATGACGTTCACGCCGCAAGGGCCCAGCTTCGGGCCACCGAATCAGCCGGCAGCGGGCGGTGGAACCAAGAATCTCGGATTCATCCTGCTCATCGCCGTCGCGGCACTCGGCCTGATCAATTTCCTACTCGGTTTTGCGCCTTTCACGTCGATCAGTGGAAGCAGCAGCGGCATCGGTAGCGGTCTGGACACCAGTTCGAGCTTCTTCGAGTCGAGCATCTACGGCCTCGGATTCGTTTTCGCCGGCGGTGTGGTCGCAGGCGTATCGCTCCTCCCGAAGCAGTCGTATGCAGGCATTGCCGCAGCGCTCACCCTCACGGGTTTCTTCGCTTTGGTGTTCGCCGCGTTCTCCGTAGGTACCAGCGACTACGTCGACATCAGCCTCGGTTGGGGTCTGATCATCGTGCTGATCCTCTCGTTCGTGCAGACGGTCGTCGCAGTCGCCGCGTTGTTGTTCGAGATCGGAATCCTGAAGGCTCCCGCGCCGCGTCCGGTAGCTCAGCAGTACGGTCAGCCGCAGGGCTATGGCCAGCCCCAGGGCCAGGCGCCGGGCCAGGCGCCGGGGCAGGCGCCAGGTCAGCCACAGGGATACGGACAGGCTCAGTACGGCCAGCCGCAGCAGGCTCAGCAGCCGGGCCAGTACCAGCAGAACCCGCAGTACGGGCAGGCGCAGCAGCAGGGATACGGGGGAGCGCACGCCGCCCCCGCCGACCCGACTGCTTCGCAGCCGCCTTACGGCCAGACTGCGTCTCCCTACGGTCAGAACCCGGTGCAGAATCCCGCACAGACCGACTCGGCCGCGACGACGTCGTCTTACTATCCGCTGACCTCGCAGCCCGCGAGTCAGCCGAACCCGAGTTACTCGTCGGATCAGTTCACCGCTCCGCGCGGTTACGGCCAGCCGTACAACCAGCAGACTGGCTCGACCGAGCAGCCGACGGGCTTCGAGCCGCCCACTTTCGAGGCACCGACGCCGTCTGCTGAGCCTGATCAGGGCAGCAGCGATTCCGCGGCCGAGACCAAGGTCTTCGGCTCCCAGAACCCCGACGAGCGTCAGCAGTAGTACTACTTCGTTTCACGAACATGAATGTGGCCTCCGACCCGCTGCGGGTGGAGGCCACATTCCGTGAGCCCGACGGCGCGCCTGAGTGCGCGGCGCACTATCGAGTGAAACCCTCGAGGGGATGAGTTCTTTGATTGATGGCACCCGGTCCCGTCCCGCGTCCTCACGACCCGGACGTGGTCGTACTGGCGGCGGCCGCGTCGGCGGCGGTCGCCCGGCACCGAACCCGGACCTGGCGCGCAAGCTGCTGACGGTCGCCTTCCGGCCGTCGGGTCTGACGATGCTGCTGATCGCGGCTGTCGTTGTGGTCACCTTGGTATCGGCGAGCAGCGACCTGACCGGAACCTTCGGCGCCATTGCCACCACATGGTTGGTCATCCACCAGGTGCCGGCGACTATCAGCGGCGTCCAACTCGGTGTACTGCCATTGCTTCCGACGGCCGTCATTATGTGGGTGGTTGCACGCCGATGCGCGTCGACTGCGGTGCACACCGACTCCCGTGACGACACCCTCCGCCTGGTGGGGGCAGCGGTAGCCGGACCGTTGACTATCACGGCAATCGCTCTCGCCGTGGTTGCCGACGCCTCCGCAGCCATTCCGCTGTCTAGCCCCAACACGTTGGCTGCTTTCGGCTGGGTCGCCGGGATTCACCTGATCGCCGCGTCCGTCGGTGTTGCTGCTGCGCACTGGGATCGGGTCGTCGCCGAGATTCCGCCGTGGGCATCTGCTGCTGTTCGACCGGCAACGGCTGCGTCGGCAGCGCTGTTGGCTGCGGGCGCCGTGGCCGTCGTGGTGTCACTACTCGTGTCGTGGTCGACGGTCGGTGACCTACTCGCGCGCGGCAACGGGTTTGTCGGCGTACTGGGATTGACGGTGTTGTCGCTGCTCTACCTGCCGAACCTCGTGGTCGGCGCAGCCGCGGTGATGACGGGATCGACGGCCGATTTCGGCAATGTCTCCATCAGCGTGTTCGGCAACATCGGCGGTGACCTGCCACCCTTGCCCCTTCTCGGAGCGATTCCGGAAGGCGTCGCCGGTGGAATCTGGCCCGTGTTGTTGATCGTTCCGGCAGCGGTGGGCATGATGCTCGGCCGTGATTGCGCTCGACGCATCGCCGGGCAGGACAGTGTGCTCGCAGTGCTGACGGCAGCTGCCGGTGCCGGCGTCGTCATGGCGCTGCTCGCTCTTGCTGCCGGGGGAGACCTCGGGCAGTTCGGCACCGTCGAGGTCCTGTGGTGGGGCTTCGGTCTTCTGACTTTTGCGTGGCTGGGATTGTTCGGAACCGTCTCGGCGCTGTTCGCGATGTGGTTCTCACACCGCGGACACATGAAGGACGAGGTTGCGCCCCCGACGGCTGAACCGGCTCGAACAGTCGAGCCCGAACTTGCGATCACGGCTGCGGCCACACCGGAAGACGAGGACGACGAGAACACGGGCGAAGTGCTGGCCCAGGAATCTGCGGTCGTTGTCACCAAGGTCGTCGAAGCGGAAATCGTCGAGGAATCAGGCGAACCCGTGCAGGTAGTGACAGAGGAAACCGTCGAGATCGAAGTAGTCGACGCCGAGGTTGTCGCGGCACCCGAGGCGGACCCCACAGCCGACTCCCCAGCCGGGGCCGAGCCGGAGACCGACCTGCCCTCGAAGCCGCAGAAGTCCAGCGACTAGGCTGTCATGCGGCCGATACTCCGGCCGCATCATCTTCCAGTTCTCAGGAGTAGTGCGCTGACTGCCTCGGCCGACAATCCGCAGCCGACAATGCCCGACGGGGTCCAATTTCGCGACTCGATCGCGCGGGTAGTCGTACTCGCTTCCGGCGCGGGAACCCTGCTGACTTCGCTGATCGAGGCTTCGCACGCCGAGGGATACCCGGCCGAGATCGTTGCCGTCGGGGTAGATCGTGATTGCCTCGCCGCCGAGCACGCTGCGGATTCGAAGATCCCGTCCTTCAAAGTCTCGATCAAGACTTATGAAAATCGTGCCGCATGGGACGAGGCGCTGACAGCAGCGGTGGCCGAGCACGAACCCGATCTCGTGGTCAGTGCAGGCTTCATGAAAATCCTCGGCCCCAGCTTTCTCGCGCGTTTCGGCGGCCGAATCATCAACACTCATCCCGCGTTGCTGCCTGCCTTTCCCGGCGCGCACGCGGTTCCCGACGCTCTGGCGTACGGCGTGAAGGTCACCGGTTCCACGGTGCATCTCGTCGACGGCGGAGTTGATACCGGGCCGATCTTGGCGCAGGAAGCTGTGCCGGTGCATGACGACGACACCGAGTCTTCGTTGCATGAACGCATCAAAATTGTGGAGCGACGGTTGTTGGCGGACGTCATCGCCGCTGTTGCTACGCGCGGAGTGGTTTCCGATGGACGAAAGGCCGTGATCCCCAGTGAGTGAACGCAAGGCTGTGCGCCGTGCACTTGTCAGCGTCTACGACAAGAGTGGTCTGATCGAGCTGGCCACGGGCCTGCACGAGGCCGGTGTCGAGTTGGTCTCGACCGGTTCGACCGCGTCGAAGATTGCCGACGCCGGAATCCCCGTGACGCCGGTCGAGGCTCTGACCGGATTCCCGGAATGCCTCGAAGGCCGCGTGAAGACGCTGCATCCGCGCGTCCATGCCGGCGTTCTCGCCGATACCCGCAAGCCGGATCACCTCGCTCAGCTCGAGGAACTCGGCATCGCGACCTTCGAATTGGTCGTCGTGAACCTGTACCCCTTCACCGAGACGGTTGCCTCGGGCGCTAGCCCGGACGAGTGCGTCGAGCAGATCGACATCGGTGGCCCGTCGATGGTGCGTGCTGCAGCCAAGAACCATCCGTCGGTTGCCGTCGTGGTCGATCCGGCTCGGTACGCCGATGTCCTGACTGCCGTTGCCGGTGGCGGATTCACCTTGCGTGAGCGCACTGTGCTTGCGGCGCAGGCGTTCCAGCACACTGCGTCGTACGACGTCGCTGTTGCAAGCTGGATGACGAGCACGATCGCAGCTGACGAGGACGGTTCGCTGTTCCCGGCCTGGGTCGGTGCTACCTGGAACCGCAGCGCTGTCCTTCGCTACGGCGAGAACCCGCACCAGGACGCTGCGTTGTACGAAAACCCGGCTGCGCCTGCAGGTTTGGCTCAGGCGGAGCAGTTGCACGGCAAGGAGATGTCGTACAACAACTACACGGACTCCGACGCAGCGTGGCGTGCAGCGTACGACTTCACTGATCCGGCCGTCGCAATCATCAAGCACGCCAACCCGTGTGGCATCGCCATCGGCACCGACATTGCCGACGCTCACCGCAAGGCGCATGCTTGCGATCCGGTCAGTGCTTTCGGTGGTGTCATCGCAGCCAACCGTGAGGTCACCGTCGAACTGGCAGAGCAGATCGCCGATATCTTCACCGAGGTTGTCATCGCGCCCTCGTACGAAGACGGGGCTGTCGAGGTTCTGCAGCGTAAGAAGAACATTCGTGTTCTGAAGGCTGCGGCTCCGACCGCTACCGGAATCGAACTGCGTCCGATCTCTGGCGGTACCTTGCTCCAGCAGCGCGACGTTCTGGACGCTGACGGCGACAACCCGGCCAACTGGACTCTCGCCAACGGTGAGGCTGCAGATGCCGAGACTCTCGCTGACCTCGAATTTGCTTGGCGCGCCAGCCGATCGGTGAAGTCAAACGCGATCCTGCTGGCCTCCGGCGGCGCGTCCGTCGGCGTCGGTATGGGCCAGGTCAACCGCGTCGATGCAGCGCATCTTGCTGTTCAGCGAGCCGGTGACCGCGTCGTAGGTTCGGTTGCGGCCTCGGACGCGTTCTTCCCGTTCCCCGACGGTCTGCAGGTTCTTCTCAACGCCGGCGTCAAGGCTGTTGTGCAGCCGGGTGGTTCGGTTCGCGACAACGAGGTGATTGCCGCGGCCAAGGAAGCCGGTGTCACTCTTTATCTGACCGGTGCGCGCCACTTCGCGCACTGACTTTCTGCTTCGGTAGCGGGCCTCGACTCCTCAACGGGAGTTCGGGGCCCGTTCTGCATTCAGGCCGGCCCGGTTCTTTCAGGCTGCGCTGCTGTGGGTGCCCTGGAGTTCGCGGGGTGAGCCGGTGATGACCACGCGTGAGGCTCCGCGACTGCGGATCTCGCTGATCAGTGCGCCGAGGGTGGCTTCGTGGGCAGCATCGGAGTGCGAAAGATCCAGGGTGACGGCGTATCCGGTGAGGTCACCGGGCAGATCGACATACGGCGGCGCGATGGACAGTTGGTTGACTCGAAGTTTCATCTGGTGCTCCTGCGTGTGAAAGGTAAAAGAAAAGGCACCCGAGGCGTTTGCCCTGGGTGCCCGAGAACGAATCCGGTGAAACTGGGGATCATTCTCGGGGTACACCGCGCTTGTTGCCCATGTGCTTGGCCGACATTGCGGCCGAAAAAATGTGCTTGCCTGCGGTGCAGCTGCGCCACGAAGGTACGGATGCAAAGTTCGGGTGTAGCGACATGACGTCCGTTCCTTTCTGTGTGGCGTTGCTGGTTAATGGATGACCGTACAGCACGGATCGAGGGTTCGCACCAATAAAAAGCGCCGCGAACGTAAACTCCGGGTGACTTCTGTCCCCGGGTTCGCTGGATTGAGAGAGCCTTTGTTGCAGGTCAGGCGTAGAAAGCAGAAATCCCTCCGCGATGGTTCGCGGAGGGAACTTTCTACCCGAAAAAGAGGACGTTCGGTCTGTACGTCATTTGGAGAACGAGCGGACCCACGCTGTGAAGGGCTCCGAGAACTCTGCCGAGTACGGAAGCGGCGCGACGTAGTCGGCCCCGGTGGACTGTTCTTCGCCGATGTCCTTGAGTACGAAGTTGGCGTTGCGCATCCGCACTGAAGTCAGCGCGGTATGTGAGAGCGCGGCGTCGAGTGCCGCGACGTCGGAGGGAATTACTTGGATGTCCTTGTCCGAGCAGCTGGTGAGAACGGGCATGCCTGCCGGCAGCGCCGCTACGAGCGCAACCGGGTCCAGTGCGTCTTCCTCGGCGAGTGCCTTGGCATTGGCGTGAACGAGTCCCGCGTTCTGCAGCGGTTCGGGTAGATCATCCGGAACCGTGCCCTCGGTCCGAAGAGACTCGACGGCGTCGGCGAGCGCTACGCGCAGTTCGTCAGCCAGTTCGACCGGCAACTGTCCGGTGCCGACGACGGCGTCGAGCTGGCGGTGAATCTGCGTCGTGAGTAGATCGAGAAGCCGGACACTCAGTGGCTCGAGCAGTGCGAGGGCGCTGACTCTTGTGCCCTCTTTCGCCGTGGCAAGTGCCAGCGCGACGACGGCGCCGTCGCTGTGTCCGACGACGAACAAGCGCTCGGGATCGACGCCGGGTTGTCCGGCGAGGTAGTCAAGTCCGTCGGAGGCGGCGTCGACGAATGTGTTGAAGCCGAGATCGGCGATGTCCTCGATCTCGTAGTCGCCGAGGGCGGTTTCGCCGCTGCCGAGCTTGTCGTAACGCAGGCTTGAAATGCCTTGATTTTCAAGAAGATCCGCGATGAACCGCAGAGTTCCGATGTCGCCTTCGAGGAGTGCGCTGTCGCCGTTGCGATCGGTGGGGCCACTGCCGGCCAGAATCAGCGCGGCAGGCGCCGGGGAGTCGGGTGAGGCTGCCAGGCGAAGACTCCCGTACAGGGTGACGTCGCCGGATTGGAACGAGATCTCGGTGTCGGACATGACGACTTGTCTACCAGGTCCACAGGTTCAGGCGGTGCGCAGACTCCGGACACGTCGCCATCCGCGCCAGCTGAACCACAAGAGTGCGGCGAGCAGCGGAATGATCAGGAGCGGCAAGATCATCGCGATCAAGGAGGTGAAGAAAGTCAGCACATCCTCGATGACGGAGACGACGGGATTCGCCAGTCCACCGGTAGTGGCCGTACTGACCGCGCGAGTGCCGGTCTGGGCGGCGCTGAACGTCAGCGCCGTCGGTGCTCCGACGATGATGCCCGCCAACGCGGCCATCGCAGGGTCGAGATGGCTGAAGGCCGCCCAGGCCGCGATCACTCCGGCGATGGGTCCGGTGACGTTCCCGATCACCGAGAGTGCGTTGTCCACGAAGGGAATGAGGTCGGCACCCAGTTCGACCACAGCGGCTATTGCCAATGCCACCAGCGCGCCGGTGGATCCGATCCACCGCATCGACTCGCCGACGGTGATCCCGAACAGTTCGAAGTGGACGGCAGCGCTGAGCATCAGCAGCGGCAGGAAGGTTCGCATTCCGGACGCTGCGGCGAGTCCGAGACCGAGCATGGCGGGCAACACCCAGGTATCCATGGGTGGAGTTTAGGTCTACTGTGCGCCTTTATTAACCGCCGGCGGTTAATAAAGGCGCACAGCAAAGTCTCGGAAAGGACCTTTCATGGCGACAAACTCGCAGCCGATGTTCTTCCTCAACCTGCCCGTCAAGGACCTCGGCAAGGCCACCACCTTCTACGAGGGCCTCGGATACTCCAAGAACACGCAGTTCTCCGACGAGAATGCGTCGTCGATGGTCATCAGTGACACCATCGTCGTGATGCTGTTGGCCGAGCCCTTCTTCAAGACCTTCACCACCAAGGGCATCGCCGACACCTCGACGTCGACGGAAGCGCTGCTCGGTCTCTCGGCCGAGACCCGTGAGGCCGTCGACGCCCTCGTCGACAAGGCGCTCGCGACCGGCGGTTCCGAAGGTAACGCGACGCAGGATCACGGCTTCATGTACAGCCGCAGCTTCCAGGATCCCGACGGCCACATCTGGGAAATCATCTGGATGAATCCCGAGAACATCGAGGGCTGAGCGACCGAACTTCCTCGGCGAGAGGCGAAACCCCGCAAACACTCGTAGCGTGGAGTGGTGACTGTCGCAAAAACCCTCGGAGAGCTACGCGCCTCCGGACACGTACAGCGAAGTGTCAAGGAAGAACTACGAGAGAACCTTCTCGCCGCGTTGCGGGACGGCCGTGACCCCTGGCCCGGGATAGTCGGGTTCGAGGACACGGTCGCCCCGCAACTCGAGCGGGCGCTGATCGCCGGCCACGACGTGGTTCTGCTCGGCGAACGCGGTCAAGGAAAGACGAGGTTGCTTCGCACTCTCGGGCTCCTGCTCGACGAGTGGACCCCCGTCATCGAAGGCTCGGAACTGGGGGAGCACCCGTACGAGCCGATCACACCGGCTTCGATACGTCGAGCCAAGGAACTGGGTGACGACCTCCCGATCGCCTGGCGACACCGCAGCGAGCGGTACTCCGAGAAACTGGCAACGCCGGACACCTCGGTCGCCGACCTGATCGGAGATGTCGACCCGGTCAAGGTGGCCGAGGGTAGGAGCCTCGGCGATCCGGAGACCATTCACTTCGGTCTCGTGCCCCGCGCGCATCGCGGAATCGTGGCGATCAACGAGCTTCCCGACCTCGCCGAGCGCATCCAGGTCTCGTTGCTCAACGTGATGGAAGAGCGGGACATCCAGGTCCGCGGGTACACGCTTCGGCTTCCGTTGGACGTCCTTCTGGTCGCGAGCGCAAATCCTGAGGACTACACCAACCGCGGGCGCATCATCACACCGCTCAAGGACCGCTTCGGCGCCGAAATCCGCACTCACTACCCCGTCGAGTTGGCGGGCGAGATCGCGGTGATCGAGCAGGAGGCGCACCTGGCCGCGGAGGTGCCTGACTACCTTCTCGAAATTCTTGCCAGGTTCACGCGCTTGCTACGCGAATCCACCTCGGTGGATCAGCGATCGGGTGTGTCGGCACGATTTGCCGTCGCCGGCGCGGAAACCGTCAGTGCAGCGGCGGTACGACGCGCGGCGGTGCTCGGCGAGGCCGATCCTGTTGCACGGCCCGTCGATCTCGAGTCCGTGGTCGAGGTTCTTCGCGGCAAGGTCGAGTTCGAATCCGGTGAAGAGGGACGGGAACTGGAGGTGCTCGAGCACCTGCTGCGTCGCGCGACCGCCGATACGGTTCGGGTACGACTCGGCGGAATCGACCTCGGGATGTTGGTTGCTGCTGTGGAGACGGGCAATACGATCGTCACCGGTGAATCTGTCACGGCCAAGGCATTTCTCGACGAGCTTCCGGACCTCGAGGTCCTGGACGAAGTAGCCGAACGCCTCGGCGCGCAATCCGACGGCGAGCGTGCCGCCGGTGCCGAACTTGCCCTCGAAGGGCTTTACCTCGCGCGCCGGATCTCCAAAGATCAAGGCCCGGGCGGCCGCTCGGTGTATTCGTAAGGGGCAGTGATGATCCACAATCCGCGGTACGGGCCGTACGACGGTGGTCCCGATCCGCTGGCGCCTCCGGTAGATCTGCGCGATGCCTTGGCAGCAATCGGCGACGACGTGTTGTCAGGCACGTCGCCGCGCCATGCCCTCCGCGAACTCCTGCGCCGCGGAAACCGAGACATGCGCGGGCTCGACGACCTTGCTGCCCAGGCGAACCGGCGTCGACGTGAGTTGCTACGCCGCAACAATCTCGACGGAACGCTCGACGAGGTTCGTAAGCTTCTCGACAAGGCGGTGCTCGAAGAGCGCAAAGAACTGGCACGTGCTCTCGACGACGACGCACGATTCAATGAAATGCGTATCGAGGAGTTGCCACCGTCGACAGCTCAGGCCGTGCAAGATCTGGCCGACTACAACTGGCGCAGCGAACAGGCTCGCGCGGATTACGAGAAGATTCGTGATCTGCTCGGACGTGAGGTCCTCGATCAACGCTTCTCGGGAATGAAGCAGGCACTCGAGGGCGCTACCGACGAGGATCGTGAGCAGATTCGCCAGATGCTGGCAGATCTGAATCAACTGCTCGATGCGCACTCTCGGGGCGTCGACACTCCGGAGCAGTTTGCGGAGTTCATGGACAAGCACGGGCAGTATTTCCCGGACAACCCGCGCAACGTCGACGAACTTCTGGATTCGTTGGCGCAGCGCGCGGCGGCCGCACAACGATTGCGTAACTCGCTCTCGCAGGAGCAGCGTGACGAGTTGGATGCGTTGGCGCAGCAGGCGTTCGGTGATCCGAGCCTGATGAGTGAGCTGAGTCAACTCGACCAGTTCCTTCAGGCGGCTCGGCCGGGTGAGGACTGGGAAGGTTCGCAACAGTTCCGCGGCGACAACGGAATGGGGTTGGGTGAGGGGACCGGTGCCCTGCAGGACATCGCCGAGCTGGAATCGCTGGCAGATCAACTGTCGCAGCAGTATGCCGGCGCAGCGCTCGACGACATCGACCCCGAGCTACTCGCGCGGCAACTCGGCGACGAAGCCGCCGCTGATGCTCGCACCCTGGCCGATCTCGAAAAGGCTTTGCAGGAACAGGGTTTCTTCGATCGCGCACCAGACGGTCAATGGCGCTTGTCGCCCAAAGCCATGCGACAGCTCGGACAGACCGCTCTGCGTGACGTCGCCGGGCAACTGTCGTCGCGAACCGGTCAACGCGATACGCGTCGGGCAGGTGCGATGGGCGAACCGACCGGAGCTTCCCGCGAATGGGAGTTCGGGGACACCGAACCCTGGGACGTCACGAGAACCATCACCAACGCCGTCCTACGTGACCCTGGCCGAATGCCGGTGCGGCTGAGCGTCGTCGATGTCGAGGTGGCCGAAACCGAGCAGCGTAGTCAGGCTGCGGTGGCTCTGTTGGTGGACACGTCGTTCTCGATGGTGATGGAGGATCGCTGGGTGCCGATGAAGCGCACCGCTCTGGCACTCAATCATCTGGTGAGCACGCGGTTTCGCAGCGACGAGCTGCAGTTGATCGCCTTCGGACGCCACGCGCACGTACTGAGCCCGTCGGAGCTCGCCGGTTTGGACGGCGCGTGGGACCAGGGAACCAACCTGCACCACGCACTGTTGTTGGCGGCCAGACACCTTCGACGCCATTCCAATGCGCAGCCGGTGGTATTGATCGTCACGGACGGTGAGCCGACGGCTCATCTCGAAGCGGACGGAGAAGCCAGGTTCGACTACCCGCCGAGTGCGCGAACCCTCGGTTTGACGGTTCGAGCACTCGACGCCGTGGCCAGGCTGGGCGCCAAGGTCACGTTCTTCCGCCTCGGTGAGGATCCAGGTCTGGCCAGGGTGGTCGACCGGATGGCGCACCGGGTGGGTGGACGCGTCATCGCGCCGGACCTGGACGGCCTCGGCGCAGCCGTCGTGAGTGACTACATGCGAGGTCGCCGCTAATTCTGCCGCCGTCAGTCTTGTTCAGCGGGCTGGTGCTGGGTGATGCAGTGGATACCGCCGCCACGTTCGAACAGCGGTCTGGCATCGACGGTGACGACAGTGCGTCCGGGGTAAGCGGCTGACAGGATCCGGGCCGCTTCGGCGTCGGCCGGATCGTCGAAGCTGCAGGCGATCACTCCACGGTTGACCACGAGATGGTTGATGTAGCTGTAGTCGACGAATCCCTCGTCGTCGCGCAGGATTTCGGGTGCAGGCACCCGAATTACCTTCCACGGTCGGCCGCCGACGTCCGTCGAGCTTTCGAACAACTCGATGATCGTCTTGCTGACGGCGTAGTCGGGGTGCACCGGATTGCGTTGGTCATGGACGAGTACCACTCCGGGGGAAGAGATGGCAGCGACGATGTCGACGTGTCCGCGCGTTCCGTACGTCTCCTGATCGCGAGTCAACCCGCGGGGAAGCCAGATCACGTGCTTGGCGCCGATGGTGCGGGCGAGTTCGGCCTCGATGTCGGCCTTCGTCAGGTCGGGGTTTCGTCCCGGATCGAGTTGGACGGTTTCGGTGACCAAGACGGTGCCGAGACCGTCGACCTGAATACCGCCGCCCTCGTTGACGATTGGTGAGTCGATCAACTGGGCACCGGATTGTTCGACGACAAATGCGCCGATCTTCGAGTCCTTGTCCCACTGCGCCCACTCCTGTGCGCCCCAGCCGTTGAACACCCAGTCGACTCCGCCGAGACGGCCTTCGTCGGACAGGACGAACGTCGGCCCGATGTCGCGCATCCACGCGTCGTTGAGAGGTGCCTCGACGATGTCGACCTTCTCGGACAGATACTTTCGTGCTTCTTCGACTTCGGCGGGATCGACGACGACGGTGACCGGCTCGAATTCGGCGACGGCGTGGGCGACGGCCGCCCACGTCGAGCGCGCTTCGTGCTGTTCCTCGGCGGTGTCGCCGAGGGAGTATCCGGCGCTGGGGTACGCCATCCAGGTGCGTTCGTGCGGTTCACTTTCCGCGGGCATTCGCCAGGTCATCGGTTGGCTCCCACAGTGTTCACCGGTGCGGTCAGAGCCGAGTAGGTGTCGGGTCGGCGAGTGGCCAGGAACGGGAACAGTGCAAGCCAGTCTTCACGTTGCCGAAGATCGAGATCGGCGACCAGCACTGCTGATTCGTCGCGGGGAGCCTGAACGAGGATGCGTCCGTACGGATCCGAGATGAAGGAAGAACCGTAGAAGGTGATGAGACCTTCACTGCCGTGGCGATTGGGAACAACCATGAAGGTGCCGTTGGCGATACCGTTTCCGACGATCACCTGCTGCCACAGCGGTTGGGTGTCGAAGTTCGGGTGATCGGGCTCGGAGCCGATCGCCGTCGGGTACACCAGAACCTGGGCGCCGGCGAGGGAGTATGCACGTGCGACCTCCGGGAACCACTCGTCCCAGCATGTCGGGAGGCCGAACTTCGCGCCGAGTGCTTCGTGGACGGGGTATGCGTCCTGCGCCGGACCGCCGCGGAAGTACGTGTCCTCGTAGTATCCGGCCGTCACCGGAATGTGGAGCTTGCGGGTTCTGGCGAGAAGCTCTTCGGGCGAGACGAGGATCGCGGTGTTGAATCCCAGTCCGTCCTCGGCCTCACTGCGCTCGTACAGCGATGCGTGGACGAGGACCTGGTTCGCGGCGGCGGCTTTGGCGGCGAAGGCGAGAGTGGGTCCGGTGAGCAGGTCTTCCGCTTCGCGTCCGGGATTGTCGCCGGCCGGGGTGGAGGCGGGGTAGCGGCTGAGCGTCAGCTCCGGAAGAAAGACCACGGAAGCGCCCAGCTTCGCTGCGGACGCAATGCCCTCGCTCAATTCGGTGTAGAGGTCGTCTTGGTCCTCGTGCCAGCGATGTTGCACGAGACCTACACGCAGAGGTGTGGACGTGGACGGCGTAGTCGCGGCCAGAGACTCGGGTGGGGTGAGGGCGGTGATCGTCAGCATGGGGTTTCCTCGGTGCTCGGGTATTCGACGTTCAACGTAAAACGAATGTGATTCGTTAAGTATGGTGGGTGAGCGCTGATTGATCAAGGACTTTCGAGGAATTGTTTTTTGCGGCGCCCCGAACGGTGTGGATCACTACAGGAGGACATATGCCGCGGCCATCGCAACGACTGCTCTCACCAGCGATCATCACCGAGGCAGCGATCGAGTCGGTGGACGAATCCGGCGACTTCACCATGCCGGGACTCGCCGCACGACTGAAGGTGCGACCGTCGTCGCTCTACAACCACGTTTCCGGACGGGCCGAGATCGTCGAACTGATGAGGGCTCAGCTGATGGCGGGAATCGACGTGGAGTCGGCCTCGGGATCCTGGAGCGAGACCGTCTCTGCGCTGGCAGCCGAGTACCGGCGAAGCTACGCAGCACATCCTCGCCTGATTCCGCTCTTCACCGCCCAGACGGTGCAGGCCGGTGTGGCGTTCACCCTGTACAACGCGTTGGCGCAGGCATTCGCCGATGGTGGCTTCGACCCGGCTCAAACGCTGCACGCAATCACAACCGTCGACAGTTTTGTTCTCGGTTCGGCGTTGGATCTGGCGGCGCCGGATGTCCAGTGGGCATCGGGGCCCGAGGCCAACGACGCGATGAAGGCGGCGTTGGCAACATCCGGGAAAAATCCCGAACGTGCCGACGCCGCCTTCGAATTCGGCTTGCGCGTATTGATGGCGGGCCTGATCGCGCAGGCCCCCGAACCTACTGTCTCCTAGGACACGCTGAGGTCGTTCTCGTCGCGCAGAGCCTCCGTGTCGCGGTTGAGGGTCTTGCCCTCGAAGAACTCGGGATTGCGCACTCGCATGACCATCATCAGTACCGCGCCGAGGATGAGAATTCCGAAGCCGAGGAAGAAGACCAGGCCGATTCCGCCGATGGATGCTCCGCTGGCGTTGTCCGGATTCATACTCTCCTGGACCGAAATGACGAACACCGCAAGCAGCATGAGACCACCGATGAGTGGGAACGCGAGCCGGAAGACGAAGTTTCGTACGCTCTCGAAAAGCGTCTTGCGGAAGTACCACACGCACGCGAATGCCGTGATGCCGTAGTACCAGCAGATCATGATGCCGAGGGCGGCGATCGTGTCGAGCAGCGCACTTTCGGAGAGGAACGTGACGACGCTGTAGAACACTGCGGTTACCGCGCCGGCCACGACGGTGGCGTACGACGGCACCAGGAATCGAGGCGAGACCTCGGCGAGCTTCTTGGGGAAAGCTCCGTATGCGCCCATGGCGAGCATGGTTCGTGCGGCGGGCAGGAACGTGGTCTGCAGGCTCGCAACGGAAGAGACGAAGACTGCGAGGAAGAGAAGCATTCCGCCCCAGTTGCCCAGGACCGGGTCGGCCAGAGCGCCGAAGACGTTCTCGGAGTTGTCGGGATTGCCGAGACCGAGGCCTTCCTCGCCGACGCCGGCGTACATCATCGCGGCAACGGCGACCAACAGGTAGGTCAGGAGAATGGTTGCGACACAGAGCAAACCGGCGCGGCCCGGGGTCTTCTTGGGGTTCTTCGACTCCTCGCCCAGCGTGAGACAGGTATCCCAGCCCCAGAACGCGAAGATCGATCCGGTGAGTCCGATGACAAACGCACCGATGGCGAGTCCGCTGAACGGGTTGAACCAACTCAGGTCGAAGGACAAGCCGGCCGGGGCATCGCCGGCGCCAACGTGAACCAGTGCAACGACGGCGAAGACGACCAGCAGCACCATCTGGAAGCCGACGAGTGCGAACTGCACGCGCTCGCTGGTAGTGATTCCTCTACTCGCTATCCACGTGGCCAGGGCGATGAAGACGAGTGTGGTGCCGACATTGACAAATTTGTTGCCCGGCAGATCGGCGATCGACGGATTGTCGACCACCCGCGCGATGAACAGATAGAAGAAGTCGACGGCAATGGCAGCAAGGTTCGAGAGCACGATGATGGTGGCGATGACCATGCCCCAGCCGCACATCCAACCGACGTACGGCCCGAATGCCTTGGTGGACCACGTGAATGACGCGCCGCAGTCAGGTGTGTCGGAGTTCAATTCGCGGTACGCGTACGCGGTGAGGAACATCGGGATGAAGCCGGCGATGAAGATGGCGGGCATCTTGAGGCCGACCGCGGCGACGATCAATCCGATACTGGCGGTCAGGGTGTAACCCGGTGCCACGGAGGAGATTCCGAGTACGGCGCCGGAGATCATGCCGATCTTGCCGGTAGCGAGTCCTTTGGAACTCAGTTCGGTGCTGGTCATGACAGTGCCTCCGGCTGGGTGAATTCGTGCTTGGGCACTACGACCATGGGAACGGGCAGCACGCGCAGCATCTTGGCGGCGGTGGAGCCCAGGAAAAGTTTGCGGGGCTGCGCGAGACGGCTGGAACCGACCATCACGAGGTCACCGTCCTGCCAGTCCAGTTGACGCACTGCGGATTCCACTGTTGAACCGTCGGCGATGATGACCTCGATGGGGAACTCGGCGGGGAGCGCCGCTCTTGCGATGTCAAGCGTGTCCTGAGCGTGATTTCGTGCACGCTCCCTGGCGGACTCGGCGGTGTCGCGGTGATCGCGCAGATCGTTCTGGGGGTCGAGTGCCACGAGCGAGACCAGTCGCAGCGGAACCTGCATCAGTTCACTGGTACGTACGGCGGTGTTCAAGACGACGTCGGCGCCGACGCGGGTACCGAGCGCGCAGGTGACCTCTCGTATTGCGGTAGCCGCCGAATGCCGCGTTCCCCGAGGCGCCAGTGCTACCGGGACGTGGGCGGAGTGCAGCAGTTCGGTCGAGACCGAACCTATCGCGTGACGGCCGAGCAGACCGTCGCCGGAAGCTCCCACCACGATCGCCAGCGCGCTCAGTCGGTCAACCTCGTCGAGCAGGCCCTGAGCAAACGACTCGTGGAAGCTCAGGTGTACTTCCACCTGGATGTCCTCGGGCACCGATGCTTTCGCCTCGGCGAGCCAGTCGTGTGCACGTGCGGCGAGAATGTCGTCGTAGCCGGCTTCCGAGGGAACCTTGGCCGGCAGTGTCCGATCCGGTGGGAGGACCATGCAGATGTCGAGTTGCGCGCCGAGACTGCGCGCGAGCTGGGCCCCGAGGACCAGCCCGTCTTTACCGCTGGGTGTGGCGAGGTATCCGACGATAAGGCGCATGGTGGCTCTTTTCCGGATTGGAGGAATCTGCTGTGCGCCTTTATTAACCGCGGGGGGTTAATAAAGGCGCACAGCAGGAGGGGCGGCGACTCAGTCGTGCGAGCTCATGACGTGCTTGAGACGGGTGTAGTCCTCGACTCCGTATGCCGAGAGATCTTTGCCGTAGCCGGAGTACTTGAAGCCGCCGTGCGGCATCTCGGCAACGAGCGGGATGTGGCAGTTGATCCACACCGCACCGAAGTCGAGAGCGGCGGAGACGCGTTGCGTGACACCGTGATCCTTGGTCCAGATGCTCGAGGCCAGGCCGAACCGAACGTCGTTGGCAAGCGTGATCGCCTCCTTCTCGTCGGAGAAGCTCTGGACGGTGAGGATGGGACCGAAAGTCTCTTCCTGCACGATGTCGTCTGATTGCGCGACGCCGGTGATGACGGTCGGCTCGAAGAAGAATCCGGTTTCGCCCGAACGCTTTCCGCCGGTAACGATCTTGGCCGACGCCGGCAGGTTCGCGATCTTGTCGCTCACGGCGTTGAAGTGGTTGATGTTGTTGAGCGGGCCGTAGAAAGCGTCAGGATCGGAAGGCGCGCCGGGGCGCAGCTTCTCGGCGTTCCGGACGAGGGCTTCGACGAGCTGATCGTGGATGGACTCGTGAACGATCACGCGAGTGGCCGCGGTGCAATCCTGGCCACCGTTGAAGAACGCTGCCTCGGCGATGCCGGTGGCGGTCTTCTCGATGTCGACGTCGCCGAAGACGATCGCCGGCGCTTTGCCGCCCAGTTCGAGATGCGCGCGCTTGAGTTGCTGCGCTGCGGACACGGCGACAGCGATGCCCGCCCGCACCGAACCGGTGATCGAGACGAGACCGAGGGCCGGGTTCTCCACCAACGTCGCGCCGGTTCCGCCGTTGCCGAGCACGACGTTGAACACGCCGTCCGGCAGGATGCCCTTCGAGAGCTTCGCCAGGACCAGCGTGCTGCCTGGTGTGGTGTCGCTGGGCTTGAGGACGATCGTGTTGCCGGCCGCGAGGGCGGGCCCGATCTTCCACAGCGCCATCATGAACGGGTAGTTCCAGGGAGTGACCTGGCCGACTACGCCGATCGGCTCACGACGGACGTAGGAGGTGAAACCCTCCATGTACTCTCCGGCCGCCTTGCCCTCGAGAAGTCGTGCGGCTCCGGCGAAGAACCGCATCTGATCGGCTCCGACCTTGACCTCTTCGTCGGCGATCATCTGGTGGGCCTGGCCGGTGTTGGCGCTTTCGGCTGCGACGATTTCGTCGCTGTGCGCTTCGATGGCGTCGGCGAGTTTGAGGAGTGCGGCCTGCCGCACGCTTGGTGTCGTCTTACCCCAGGTCTCGAATGCGCGCTGTGCTGCTTCGACGGCGGCGTCGACGTCTTCCTTGGTGGAGACCGGCGTACGCCCGACCACACTCTCGTCCACGGGGTTGATCAGGTCGAGTGTTTCCGTCGCGGCCGAGGCGACGAATTCACCGTTGATGTAGTTCTCGAGTACGACGATCGACATCGGTACCGGTTCCTCTCGAGGTCGAACGAGTTCCGGCCGAGGTGATCAGCACGGAACTCGCACTTTGTGGGGCGTGTGTGAGCAAGTGTGCGCTGACTCACAAGTAAAGGCAGCTGCCAAAAAGGTGAAATCTTTGATCCCCGACGCGCCGAGTTGTACAGTCCTGCCCATGACGATCGCTGTGCGGTGGATGTTGGCGCAGCCGGATCTCGCGCTGGAACTCAAAGGTGGGGCGCAGGGTGTCGGTCGCGAGATCACATTTGCGCACGCCACGGAGCTGCTCGACCCGTTTCGATGGTTGACCGGCGGCGAATTCATCCTCACCACCGGCATCCGATTGCCGTCCACTCAGCAAAAGCGCGGCCGCTATCTCCGGATGCTCGATGCGGCGGGTGTGGCGGCGGTGGGATTCGGAACCGGGCTGTCGTACCCCGAGGTCCCGGCCGATCTGGTGGCCGTCGCCGACGAGATCGGACTCCCGCTGATCGAGGTGCCGCTGCCGACGCCGTTTGCTGCCGTCGTCAAGCGTGTGATGAGCCGGTTGGCAGAGCAGGAATATGAAGCTGTCCTCCGGGCGTCGCGGGCGCAACCGCGGATGACGCGTGCCGTCATTTCCGGCGGAACTGCCGCAACCGTGCGTGAACTGGCGATCGCAACCTCGGCGACGGTGCTTCTTCTCGACGTCGCCGGACGAGTTCTCGAGAGCTCACCTCAACTGCCGACGGACGACGTGATCGACGAACTGCGAGCAACTCTCGGGGGCGGCGCATCCAGCAGCGTGACGCTTGCAAGGTCTGGAGCGTCGATCGCGGTGCAGCAGATCAGCGTCGGGCGAACGCCGTACGGATACCTGGCGGTGATCAGTGCTTCGGCGCTCAGCTACGTCGATCAGATACTGCTCGGTCACGCGAACTCGTTGCTGGCGTTGGACTTCGAGAAACCTGCGCGCTTGCGCGCCACTCAGGATCAGTTGAATTCGCACGCCCTCGGGCTGCTGCTCACCGAAGACCGCGACCCGGCACCGGCGTGGCAACAGATCCGGCAGGCCGCCGACGGCGAGGGAATGATCCGAGGGTTGACAGTTCTTGCCGACACGTCCGACGTAGCGGGACGCGTCGGAGTCGAGATTGCCGAGTTCATGAACAAGGCAGGGCGGCAGTTGTTCTCGCGAATCAACGACACTCGCGTCACGGTGCTGCTGCGTGGAACCGACGACGTCCAGTTCGCCCGAGAGCTACTGGGCGGGGTATCGAGGTCGGATCTTCGCTCACTTCGTGTGGGCCTGAGTGCGCGGCGCGTGGTCGCAGCGCTGGCGGTCGCCGTCGAACAGTCCCAGCTGTGTGCGTCTGCGGCGGAAATCGGTGGCGAGCCTTTGGAATTCGCGGCGCTGACCGGAAGTGTGCTGCTGTCTTTCGATTCGACGCGTGAAGTACTCAACACGCTGGCGGAAACGATGATCACACCGATCGAGGACTACGACCGTGACAACGGCACCGAACTGCTGGCGTCGCTGCGGGCATTCCTCGAGGCCAACGGGCACTGGGAAGCGGCAGCCATCACGATGGGCGTCCACCGGCACACGCTGCGAAGCCGAATGGCGAAGGTGGAGAGCTTGATCGACTGTCGACTCGAGGTAGCGAGAGTTCGTGCGGAACTGCTGCTCTCGATCATTGCCCGGCAGTCGTGACTGCCGGGCAATGATCGAGACTTGGCAAAGCGGCCGTCAGGCCTTGCTGCGGGCGATGATGTCGGCGGCGGTTCGCTGCCCCATCCGGACAGCACCGTCGACGTGCTGGTACCCCTCGGCCGCGATGTCGGAGCACGAGAAGTGGATCGGGCCGACGGGTGTGCGGGAATCCGCGCCGTATCGGTGCAGGCCACCGAGGTCGAAGCTGGCCGCGTACGCACCGCGGGTCCATTCCTCCGAGCCCCAGTCGGATTCGTAGTACACAACCGGTTCTTCGGCCTTCGGGCCCAGATAGCGGGCAAGTGAGGCCAGAATCGTGGCCTTACGCTCCTCGACGGAAAGCTCGAACATCGCGTCGGCCTTCTCGTCGGAGACGAAAGCGACCAGTGTGCCGCGATCGTCCTCGTGGTTGGTGTTGTCGTACACCTCCTGCACTACCTCGGACGCGCCGAAGCCGGTGCCGGAGAGGCCGGCTTCGCGCCAGAAAGGCGTCTCGTACACCGCGTGCACCTTGATGACGAGGCCGAGGGACTGGTGTTGGTGCATCTGGTGCTGACGACGCGGCAGCGGGGGATCGTACGAGATCCGGGAGTAGAGGTTGGGCGGTACAGCCAGGATCACTCGGCTTGCCTCGACGCGAACATCGCCGTCCGCCAACACCGTTGCACCGGATTCGTTCCACTTCACCGTTCGCACGGGTGCGTTGAGGAAGACGTCGTCACCGAGGGCCTCCGCCATGCGGATCGATACCTGCTGCATTCCGCCGATCACTCGCTTGTCGAGGATGAAGTCCTCGTCGACGAGGTGGGAGAACGAGCCTGCCGAAGCGGCCATGAGTACGGCCTGCAGGGCAGAGAACGAGTGGGCGGGCTTGGTGAGCATGCCACCGGCGATGAAGAGGCCGATGTTGTCACGTGCCTCGGCGTCGTCGGACTGATTGATCAGCCACTGCTTGAAGGAGACTGTGTCGAGATCGCGGGCGAGGGGATGTGCCCACGGTTCCTCGGCGCCGATCTGTGCTGCGAGATCGTCCATCTCGTCGATGAGACGGTCCATCTCCTTCTTCGTGGTGTCGTTCGTGGGGAAGGAATCACCCGTGTACTGCGTCCGCTCACCTGCCGACGAGATGTAGACGGACTCGCCCTCTCGGTAGCGCTCGAAAGTTTTCAGGCCGAGTTCGTCGAGCAAGGAGATCAGCGCGGTCTGGTCGGGGGAGACCCACTGGCCGCCGATTTCCAGAACTGCTCCGTCGATGGTGTCGGTCCACGTGCGGCCGCCGACGCGGTCGCGCGCTTCGATCACAGCGACGGTCAAACCGGCCTTGCGCAGCGCGGTTGCAGCTGCCAGGCCAGAGGGGCCGGCGCCGACGATTGCAACGTCTCTCTGGAGAGTAGGCACTTGCGAGCTCCTTCATGTTGAGCACCGCTCGAGTCGAAAGCTGCCGACGAGCGAGTGCACGGGTGTCGGTTTTCAGTCTGTCCCGAGGAGACGCACACCACACCTGACGAAACGGAGTGTTCGATCGTTGATCTTGTGCCGTTTAGGCGCGGCTAGCCGTTGATGACGTGGCGATCGCCGAGCGGTCGGCTCAGCGGAACGTCCAGGCTGCCGAACACGGCAACCAAGATGCACATCTTGTCCGCGGCCTCCGGCAATGCTCCGGTTCGGAGCGTGACGATCACCGTCGTATCAGTCTCTTCGACGGTTGCGTACGCGCCGTAGCACTCCGGAGTGCCGGTCACGAAGTGGACTGCCACCGTGTGATCGTCGACCTCGGACCACGATTCGAACATGGTGGCCGTCGCACCCACGATGTCGGTGCGGCTGTCGAACTCCGTGCCCATCTCGCTGTCGTCGACCTCGTCGGGAACGGGGGTTCCGAGCGACCAGTCGGCGGGACTTGCTTCGTTGGCCGCCATCGGATTCGGCGCAGCAACCGGCCCCGTTGTCTGGGCCCCGACGGAGCATCCGGCCACAGCAAGGCAGGCCAGAACGGCGAGGGTTAGTACACGCATGAATCCACCGTAACCCTGCTCAAGCGAGTAGCGCCGTGACCAGCGCAATCGCCGGTATCGACGCCAAAGTGGTGACAAAGGCGCTGTCTCGGGCGAGGACCATTCCGCGCCGATATCGGCTTGCATAGATGAAGACGTTCTGTGCCGTCGGCAACGTCGAGACGACCACGATGGCGAACAACTGATGGCCGTCGATGCCGAGGAGGAAGTGCGCCATCAGGTAAGCCAGCACTGGTTGGACGACGATCTTGAGGGTCGAGGCAAGCGCGACGTCGCGGCGCGGACTGGAGCCCTTCTCGAGCACTCGTACGCCGTACAACGAGAGCCCGAATGCCAGCAGTGCGCCGGGGACCGACGTGGCGCCGATCAATTCGAAAGGCTGCATCAAGGGTCTCGGCGGTACCCAACCGATCAACGCCACGATCAACCCCGCAGCGCCCGCGAGCACGATCGGATTCTTGAACGGAGCGGTGACAGTGTCGATCAGTGACAGTTTTTCGGCTTCGCCCCGCAATGCCGTGAGATCGAGGATCGTCAAGGCGATCGGGGAGTACACGACGATCTGGAAGAGCAGGAGCGGCGCGACGAACGTGGCATCGCCGAGCACGAACACCGCGATCGGGATCCCGAGGTTGGCCGAATTCACGTACGACGCCGACAGCGCGCCGATAGTCAGTTCGGGCAGCGGCCGGTTGAGCCAGATCTTTGCAACGACGACGTACAGAGCGCCGACGGCAAAGGCAGTAGCCGACGCGACCGCGAGCGTCGGGGAGAAGATCACCGACAGATCGGACGACGCGAGGGTGGTGAACAGCAGGGCAGGCGTCGCGACGAAGAAGACGAGTCGACCGAGAACGAACTGTCCTTGGCTACCGAGGGTGCCGAGACGGCCGAGCAGATACCCGACCGCGATGACAACAAAAATGACGGTGAAACCCGCAACAACTCCCGACACGCTGCGGGCACCTCTCGACTGGAATGAATAACTTCGGGAAATCTTAGTCCGGGCAACAAAAAGGCCGCGCAGTCGAGTGACTACGCGGCCTCTTCGGTACTTCTACGTGTGACTACCGAGCACGTATGACTACCGTGCGGCGGTGAAGGGGAGCAACGCCATTTCGCGTGCGTTCTTCACTGCAACGGCGACCTGACGCTGCTGCTGCGGGGTCAGGCCCGTGACGCGACGGCTGCGGATCTTGCCGCGGTCCGAGATGAACGTGCGAAGCAAGTTGATGTCCTTGTAATCGACATGCGTGATCTTCGCTGCGAACAACGGGTTCTTCTTGGGCTTACGACCCTCTACGGGGCGTGGCTTCTTCGACGGTGAACGCTTGACTGCCATCCGACTTCCTTACCAGCTCGACTTGTGTACGCCAGGCAGTTCCCCACGGTGCGCCATTTCTCGCACGCGAATCCGGGAGAGCCCGAACTTCCGCAGGTGGCCGCGCGGACGTCCATCCGCAGCGTCTCGATTGCGCAATCGTACCGGACTGGCGTCGCGTGGTAGACGTTGCAGGGTCGCTTGGGCCTTCGCGCGCTCCTCGGGTGAGCTTTTCGGGGAGCGGATTGCCTCCTTGAGCGCCGATCGCTGCTCCGCGTATCGCTCGACGATGACCCGTCGCTGGTTGTTCTTGGCGATCTTGGACTTCTTGGCCATGCCTACTTCTCTTCTCGGAAATCGACGTGCTTGCGCACCACGGGGTCGTACTTCTTCAGTACGAGTCGATCGGGGTCGTTGCGACGGTTCTTGCGGGTCACGTACGTGTACCCGGTGCCCGCCGTGGACTTGAGTTTCACGATCGGGCGGATCTCGTTGCGTGCCATCTGCTCAGACCTTCTCGCCGCGCGCGCGGATCCGGGCGACGACGGATTCGATGCCGTCGCGGTCGATAGTCTTGATGCCCTTGGTCGAGAGGGTGAGCGTGATGCGACGACCCTCGCTGGGCAATACGTATGTCTTGCGCTGGATGTTCGGGTTCCAGCGACGATTCGAACGCTTGTGGGAGTGCGAGACGGATTTTCCGAACCCCGGCACACGTCCGGTCACTTGGCAGTGAGCCGACATGGGTGTTCCTTTCAACTTGCAGATGACAATCGTTTTCGACAATGCGGTGAGATCAATGTAGCGTTCAACCTCGGTAATGACAATCATTCCCAGAAAGGCCCGCTGTGAACACGATCCTGGACGGCAGGACTCCGCTGGTCCTGGTCGCCGGCATGAGCGAATCCACTCCACACACCGCACGAGCGTTGTTGCGAACCGGAACTGTTCTGGTTCACCACGACCTGAGCCACGTCCGTGAAGGGGTGGTCCGGCGGACGGTCACCTCGATGACCGGGGGCACCGGGTCTGCCGGCACGGTGTCCGAACGCGAGACGATCCTCGAGCTCGCGCACGGCTGCGTCTCCTGCACTCTGCGCGAAGACTTGCTACCGCTGCTGCGTCGCCTTCACTCGCACAGTTCGGTCCAGCGGATCGTCTTGCTGCTTGACCGCCAACTCGAACCCGAAGCGCTGTGCTGGGCGATCGAGCATGTCGTCGTGACCGGCGTCGTCGGCCAAGTGGACGGACCAGCGCAGCGTGACTGCCGCGTCGACGCCGTCGTGACGTGCATCGACGCCCAGACCTGGCTTGCCGACGCCACCGGCGACGAAGCCCTCGACGACGACCGCACCCTGGCTCAGGTCGTCGTCGGGCAGGTCGACTTCGCCGACGCTCTCGTACTGCGCGGGTCCGATGGACTCGACGGCTGGCAGCGGTCCCGCTTGAACGCGGTTCTCGCGCGCATTGCTCCGCGGGTACCCGTCTTCGATGAGGGAGACGACATCGAGGCACTGCTCCTCGCGGTGCCTGCGGATGCGCGACGCGGTGAGCTGGCCGACGCTCACTCACCGCTGTTGCGTCGTCAGCCGCCGCTCGACGACGACGGCGGCGTGATGCTCGTCGAGTTCACTGCGAACCGGCCGTTCCACCCCGGGCGGCTGCACGAGGCGATCGACGTCCTGCTCGAAGGTGTCGTCTATTCCCGCGGGCGCGTCTGGGTGGCGACTCAACCGGGCGAAGCGCTCTGGCTCGAATCGGCGGGCGGTGGCCTGCGAGTTGCCAGCGCGGACACCTGGCTGGCCGCGATGACGCCGCAGCAACGCGAGCGCGTTCCAGCCGAGCGCCGTGCGCTCGCGGCCCTGAAATGGGACGAGCGTTTCGGCGACCGTGACACCTCGATGGTCGTTCTGACGTGCGGTGCGAACCCGCTCGAGATCGACCGAACACTGCAGCACGCCCTGGTCACCGACGAGGAGTTGGCCGACGAAGCGTCGTGGACCACCTGGGAAGACCCGTTCGGAGAGTTCCACGAAGACCCGTGCGACGAATCCGAATCACCCTATGCCGAAACCGAATCAACGCGAGAGGGAAACGAATGAAGAAGCAGATGCACCCCGACTACCACCCCGTGGTGTTCCAGGACGCCAGCACCGGCAAGAGCTTCCTGACCCGGTCGACCGTGACGAGTGAGCGCACCGTCGAATGGGAAGACGGCGGCACATACCCGCTGTTGGTCGTCGACGTCACGAGCGACTCGCACCCGTTCTGGACCGGAGCACAACGAGTGATGGACACCGCCGGACGCGTCGAGAAGTTCGAGCGTCGCTACGGAAAGCGCAAGGCACTCTGATGGCCGTTCCCAAGCGGAAGATGTCGCGTTCCAACACCCGCAGTCGCCGTGCCCAGTGGAAGGCGACGGCGCCCGATCTGGTCGAGGTCACGGCCTTCGGCCAGACCCACCGGGTTCCTCGGCGACTGGTCAAAGCAGTTCGACTCGGGGTGATCGACCCGAGCCGCATCTGACCGTGCGATCCTTGGCCGGTGCTGCTGAGGATCCTCGAACTGGTGGGCATCGTGGCGTTCGCGGCCTCGGGTGCCTTGGTGGGCGTCACCAAGCGACTCGACATCTTCGGGGTGTGCTCGGTGGGTGTGTTCACCGGCATCGGCGGCGGTATCGTCCGCGACGTCCTCCTCGGCGTCCATCCGCCCAGCTCGCTGAGCAGTTGGCCGTACTTCGGAACGGCCGCCGCCACCTCACTCGCCGTGTTCTACCTACACGAGCCGCTCAATCGACTGCGTCGTGAAATCCTGGCGCTCGACGCGCTGGGGATGGGCTTGTTCGCGAGTACCGGCGCCGTCATCGCGCTGGACAACAACGCCAGTTCGCTGGCGGCGACGTTGATCGGTGCGACCGCGGCGATCGGCGGCGGAGTGATCCGCGACGTCCTCGTCAACGAGGTACCGCTGCTCCTGCACAAAGACCTGTACGCGGTTCCCGCACTGCTCGGCGCTGCGTTGGTGGTCACAGTCTCGCAAGCCGGACTGTCCACCAACGCCGCGCTGGTGTGCGGCACGGCGTTCGCCGCGGTGTTCAGACTGCTTGCGTTATGGCGTCATTGGAGCCTGCCCGGGCCCAGGCGAACCCGGGACTGACCGCGACACGCCGGAGGCCGGAATCGGACCCTCTCAGCCGCATCTCAGCACTTCAGTCCAAACTGTCGGTATGCGTATTTTGGTGGTCGACGACGACCGGGCGGTTCGCGAGTCGCTTCGGCGGTCGCTCAGCTTCAACGGCTACACGGTCGAGCTCGCGGTCGACGGGCTCGACGCACTCGAGAAGATCCTCGCCAACCGGCCGGACGCCGTCGTGCTCGACGTCATGATGCCGCGACTCGACGGACTCGAAGTGTGCCGTCGTCTTCGCAGTGCCGGCGACGACCTGCCCATCCTCGTGCTCACCGCCCGCGATTCGGTCAGCGAGCGAGTCGCCGGCCTCGATGCCGGAGCGGACGACTACCTGCCCAAGCCCTTCGCTTTGGAAGAGTTGCTTGCCAGGTTGCGTGCACTACTGCGTCGCACCGCGCCCGATCTGGACGCCGATTCCGAAATGATGGCCTTCGAGGACCTCACCCTCGACCCGGTCACCCGTGAGGTCAAGCGCGGAGAGCGATCGATCAGCCTGACCCGCACCGAGTTCTCCCTCCTCGAAATGCTCATGGCCAACCCGCGTCGCGTGCTCACCCGTGGACGCATTCTCGAAGAGGTGTGGGGGTACGACTTCCCGACGTCCGGCAATGCGCTCGAGGTGTACGTCGGCTACCTGCGTCGCAAGACGGAAGCCGACGGCGAACCGAGGTTGATCCACACCGTCCGCGGAGTCGGCTACGTCCTGCGGGAGACGCCTCCGTGATCACCGCTCCGTTCGGCAAGAACGCCGAACCGAAGAAATCCTCCACCACCCAAGCGTCCGTCGAAATGCGCCCGCCGATGCCACTGACCCGTTCGGTGTCATTGCGTTGGCGTGTGACGCTCCTCGCTGCGTCGGTGGTGGCCATTGCCGTCGCAGTCATGGCGATCGCGGCGTACGCGGTGGTTTCGCGTGCGCTCTACGCGGACGTCGATCACCAGTTGCGTACCAGGGCGGCGGTGCTCATCGACAGCAATGTCGTGCGATTCGATCCTCGCTACATCTCCGGTGCGACGCTGTACACCACCGACATCAGTGTGGCCCTGATCTTCTCGGACCTGAGCACGTACCAGCCGCCCGGTTCCGACGTGCCGATCGGTGAAGCCGAAGATGCCGTAGCGCGTGGCGAATCGGATTCTTCGCTGCGAACCGTCGACGGTCAGCGAGTGCTTGCTCAACGAACCCATGACGGAAGCACTTTGGTGATCGGTCAGCGGCTCGCGCCGACCGTTGCAGTACTGGACCGACTGGCCTGGGTGCTCTTCGTGGTCGGCGGGTGTGGCGTCATACTTGCTGCGGTGGCGGGTACTACCGTGGGCCGCACCGGTTTACGGCCCATCGCCAGGCTGACTGCCGCCACCGAACGCGTTGCACGGACCGACGATCTGACGCAGATCCCCGTTACCGGCAGCGACGAATTAGCGCGCCTGACAGAGAGTTTCAACACGATGCTGCGGGCGCTCGCCGAGTCCCGTGAGCGTCAGTCGCGCCTCGTCGCGGACGCCGGACACGAGTTGCGCACACCGTTGACTTCGTTGCGTACCAACATGGAATTGCTGATCGCGTCCAGTCGCCCCGGTGCGCCGCAGATTCCCGACGAGGACATGGCGGAACTTCGTGCCGACGTCGTCGCGCAGATCGAGGAACTGTCGACTCTGGTAGGTGACCTTGTCGATCTGGCCCGCGAAGACGCGCCCGAAACCGTGTACGAGCGCGTAGACGTCAGCGACGTCGTCGAGCGTGCGCTCGAACGAGCGCGGCGCAGGCGCAACGAAATCGAGTTCGAAGCGGTCACCACTCCGTGGTACGTCTACGGAGATCAGGCGGGCCTGTCGCGTGCGGTGCTGAACGTCCTCGACAACGCTGCGAAATGGAGTCCGAAGGGCGAACAGGTACGCGTCGAAATGCGTCCGGTCGGCCAAGGATTGTTGGAATTGACCGTAAGTGATGCGGGGCCTGGCATTCCGGAGGAGGATCGGGAGTTGGTGTTCGATCGTTTCTACCGGTCGACCGCGGCACGTTCGATGCCGGGATCGGGTCTGGGACTTGCGATTGTGCGTCAGGTCGTCGTCAAGCACGGCGGCACCATCGCGATCGACGAATCCGATCGTGGGGGAGCGCTTGTTCGTATCGTGCTTCCCGGCGAACCAGGGCCGAGCGCCGAGTAGCGTGTTCTGTAGACCCGTTGGTCCCGTGCTTCGGTGACTGACGTCACGAGTTAATGCGTTCGGCCCGAGAGTCTTTCGGGCCGAGCCGACAACACCGGATTTTCACGTCGAACTCTGGGTAAAGTGACAGGCACGTCTCAGCGCCTTCTCAGCAGCGCAAGGCAGCATTGTCGGCAGAACAGTTGTGACTGCCCGTCCGGTGGTCACCGTAGACGAAAGCGAGCCGATGACCGAGGACCGTAACGTCGGGCCGACCCGGCCCGAGCAGCCCAACAGCGAGCCCACCACCCAAGCGCAGCCGACAGCACCTCAGGCGCAGCCTCCCGTGCCGCCGCAGCAGCCTCAGGGGCAGGCGCCTCAGCAGCCGTACCAGCCGACCGAATCCTTTGCCCGACCCACTGAAGGCCGACCCACCGAAGGCCGACCCACCGAAGGCCGACCCACCGAAGCCTTCGGGCAGGCGCCGCAGCAGCCCACGCAGGCTTTCGGCCACCCGCACGGTGCCCATGAGGCCGCGTACCAGCAGAGCGCCCCGTACGGCGCACCCAACCCTGGTGGCCCCGGCGGTCCGAACGGCCCGGGCGGCCACAACCAGATCCCCGCACCGCTACAGGGGCCGAACTCCGGTTCGACCACCACAAAGCCGAAGTCGGGACGCATGGCGCTGGTTGCCGGCGCTCTCGCCCTGGTCCTGGTCAGTGGTGGTGTCGGTGGCGTGGTCGGTGCCGTCGTCGCGGACCGCAACGGTGGAACCGCGACGGTCACCAACTCTCTGAACGCTCCGAAGCCCACTGCGACCAACACGTCCAACGCTCCCGCCGGCTCGGTTCAGGCCGTTGCCTCGAAGGTGGTGCCGAGCGTCGTGCAGATCGAGGTGGCCACCGCGCAGGGACAGGGCGGTGAGGGTTCCGGTGTCATCCTGTCCTCCGACGGTCTGATCCTGACCAACAACCACGTTGCCGGTGCTCAGGGAGCGCAACTTCGCGTCGCGTTCTCCGACGGAACCAAGGCCTCGGCCACCCTTGTCGGTGCCGATCCCGTCTCGGACATCGCCGTCATCAAGGTCGACGGCCGCAACGACCTCACCCCCATCGATCTCGGGAACTCCGGCGACGTTCAGGTCGGACAGCAGGTTGTGGCCGTCGGGTCCCCGCTCGGCCTTGCCGGCACGGTCACCGAAGGCATCATCTCCGCACTCGATCGCCCGGTGTCCACGAGCGGCGAGTCCGGCAACCAGAACACCGTCATCGACGCTCTGCAGACCGACGCAGCGATCAACCCCGGCAACTCCGGCGGCGCCCTCGTCAACATGGACGGCCAGCTGATCGGCATCAACACGGCGATCGCCTCGCTCGGAGCCTCGTCGGGTACCCAGGGCGGTTCCATCGGCCTCGGGTTCGCCATCCCGATCGATCAGGCACGCCGCGTCGCCGACGAACTGATCAAGACCGGCAAGGCGACTCAAGCCATGATCGGCGTGACCGTACCGTCGCAGGACAACGCCGACGGCGCAACCGTCATGGATGTCACTGCTGACGGGCCGGCCGCCAAGGCCGGTATCCCGAAGGGTGCAGTCATCACCAAAGTCGACGATCGTGTTGTCGCAGATGGTGATTCGCTGATCGCGGCAGTGCGTTCACATGCTCCCGGCGACAAGGTTTCGATCACGTACAGCGACGGCGGGCAGACCAAGACCGTCGACGTCACGTTGGGAACCGCGGCAGCGCAGGGCGGCCGATGATGTTCGGCGATCAGCAGACGATCGACCCGATCTTCGGCCAGATCGCAACGGCGTCGGGATCGGACACTACGGTAGGTGTCATGGAACTCGAAGCCACATCGGCCGGCCGCGCTCTGGTCGTCATCGTCGACGATCGCACAGCCCACGGCGACAACACCGACTCCATCGGTCCACTGGTTACGGAACTGCTGAACGAAGCGGGTTTTCTCGTCGATGCGACGGTCGCCGTCGCCGCCGACGAAGTGGAGATCCGCAACGCTCTCAACACCGCAGTCATCGGTGGCGTCGACCTCGTGATCTCGGTCGGCGGTACCGGGGTATCCCCGCGTGACGTCACTCCCGACGTGACCGCAGAGGTTCTCGATCGCGAGATCCCGGGAATTGCCGAAGCACTTCGCGCTTCCGGTCTGTCGGCCGGATCGCTCGAAGCAGGCTTGTCCCGCGGCCTCGTCGGGGTTTCGGGAAGCACCGTGGTCGCCAATCTGGCGTCGACCAGGCCGGCAATTCGCGACGGCATGGCAACCCTGACGGCTTTGGCGAGTCACGTCATCGCCGAGCTGTCCAGCCTCGAGGGCTGAGTCAGCTTGTCGGAGCAACCAGATACGCCGAAGAAGCCGCCAGTCGACAAGAAGCGCCTGGCGCACATCTTCGGGGACGTCTTTCCCGAGACGACGTCGGACGAGCGGGGGCCTGAAGGTTCCTCGCGATCCTCGGACGACGACTGGCTGCGCAGTCAGCGGCCCCCGCACCACGGCGGTTGAGAAGTAAATCAGGCCCTCGGACAAATGTCCGAGGGCCTGATTTGTTCTGTGAGCGCTGCCTATTCGAGCGTCTTGGCGTGAGCTCCCGTGTCGGCGCCGCTTCCGTTGGCGGAGAGGATGTCGCGGATCTGGATGAGCAGATCGGTTTCGCTGGCTTCCTTGTCCTCAGGCTCGGAGACGAACTTCTTCTTTGCCGCATTCGCGGGAACGATCAGCACGAAGTAGACGACCGCCGCGATGATGATGAAGTTGATGATCGCGGTGACCACGGCGCCGATGTTCAAGAATGTCTCGGGGTTGCCTGAGATGATTTCGACACCCCAGCCCAACTCGTTTGAACCGCCGATTGCGGCGATGAGTGGATTGATGATGTTACTGGTGAATGCCGTGACGATGGCGGTGAAGGCTGCGCCGACGACAACGGCGACGGCCAGGTCGAGCACGTTTCCGCGAAGCAGGAAATCCTTGAATCCCTTGAGCATGTCGGTGTCCCCTCGAGTCTCCGATGGCAAGTGCCAGATGGTTCGTTGATACCGAACCGACTGGAAAAATCCTAGAGGAGCTTCGGACGCTTTGTGCGGTCAGCGGAATGTCACGGTGATCGCATTGGACAGGGATGCCGCGGCAACGACGTTGGCTGCCGGTGTCGGCAGAGCCAACAGAATCACCTGTTCCTGCTGGTTACGTGTACTTTCCGACGTGGTGACCAGCGCGACTACTGCTCCCGCCGCAAGAATCTGCGGGGCCTGGTCGGCAATTGATTCGTTGGGTGTGTCGGGGCGGGATGTGTCAGTGCGGGATGTGTCAGGGCCGACGGTCAGGACGTCGACGACATCCCCGCTGCGCAACATGTCCGCGACGGCTGCATCGGCCAATCGAACGGGGACGATACGGGCGTCGTCGGTTCCTACCGACAACCCGGCCAGCCGTGGGCTGAGAACGCGCACGTCGGTGACGGTTTCTCCGGAGCGAATCGGGCCGGCAACGGTTCTCCCGACTACCAGGTCGGTATCGGAGACAACTCCTTCGGGAAGCTGTTTCGAGTCGATCTCTCGGATCTCGACATCCGAATCCGCGATCACCTGTCCGGGAGTGAGATCGCGACTCGAGACAACTGCAGCGACGGTATCGGTCGCGGGATCGCCTCGGAAGAAGAGAACGACGCCGAGTGCTGCCAGGGCAACGGCTGCGATCTTGCGGACTGTCGCCGTGCGGAACCGAGTGCCGCGCGTCAGTTCGACGACGCGATCGAAGGTGCTCGGGGTGAGATCGAGCTGGGCGCGCAGTGGATCGGAGCGCCTCGGCGAGCGAGAACGTGCTGACGGCATTCATGCACGTTAGGGCCGGAAGCGGTGCTTCCGGCCCTAACGATGTGAAACTGTGGACAACCCGGAGGTTGTGGAAATCAGCTTGCGGCAGCCTTCGCGGGCGCCGGCGTGCTGGTCGACGAACTCGATGTCGAAGAGGAGTCCGACTTGGACTCGGACTTCGCAGCGGGTGCCGAATCACTCTTGGCGGGCTCGCTCGCAGTCCCGGAGCCGCCGCGGCTGTCGGTGCGGTAGAAGCCGCTGCCCTTGAACACGATGCCAACAGAGTTGAACAGCTTGCGGAGCTTGCCTGAGCAAGCTGGGCAGACCGTCAGCGAATCTTCGCTGAAGGACTGGACGATGTCGAAACGGTTGTCACATTCCGTACATGCGTATGAGTAGGTGGGCACCGGGCTTCCTCCGCACTGTGATGTTCGAGCAGCCGCGTATTTACACCGCAGCCTTTAGCACTCTACAAGTGACAGTGCCAACAGCGCTAATCAGGGATCTATTCCCGCAGATCAATCGCCCTGGAGCCGCGTGAGGCCGCCGCTCGGCGTCAATGCCCAGCCCATCGGAATGTCGTGGTCGTCGGCCGGCAAGATCTCGACGAGTTCGGAGTCTCTGACAATTGCCACGAGCCGAGTCTGCGGTCCGACCGACCCGAGCGTCCGGTCGTAGAAGCCTGCGCCGCGGCCGAGGCGTGTTCCACGAAGATCCACCGCGAGAGCAGGGATCAGCATGCATTCCACGTCGGACAGGGTTTCCGGTGGTAGGACGGGTCCGGCGGGCTCCCGAATGCCGTACTTCGCGGGGCGCAAACCGTCGGCACCGCTGTATTGAACCCAGGACAACGGTCCGGGTTCTCCGGTGATCGGAAGTAGTACACGCTGCGCGATCTCGGCAACGGCGTCGAGCAAGTCGGTGGAACCTGGTTCGGTGCGGGTGGGGACGTACGCACAGACGGTTGAGCCGTCGACAATCACTGAACGTATGTGCGTGATCAACGCCGCAGTTTCCGTATTTCGAGTGTGCTCGGAGACTGCATCACGTGCTGCGAGTGCGATTTGTCGCCATTGTGCTTTTGTCTGAGGTGTCACCCCGCAACGATATTCGTCGTGCTGACCGAGCGGTAACAAGCGGCGGCTAAGGTGTTGGCATGACAGACGTTGTCGCTAGCAGCACGAGGGCCTTCCGTACGGCCGTGGTTCCCGCAGCCGGACTTGGTACGCGTTTCCTGCCTGCCACCAAGACGGTTCCGAAAGAATTGCTGCCGGTCGTGGACACACCGGGTATCGAACTGGTGGCGGGTGAAGCTGCGGACTCGGGAGCCGAGCGGCTCGTCATCGTGACGTCCCCGGGCAAAGATGGAGTGGTTGCGCACTTCGTCGAGGATCTCGTGCTCGAAAGCAAGCTGGAAGCGAGCGGAAAACTTGCTGCCCTGGCAAAGGTGCGCAAAGCGCCGGGTTTGCTCGAAGTCGATTCCGTGATTCAGGAGCAGCCCCTCGGCCTCGGGCACGCAGTCGGTTGCGTCGAGTCGGTTCTCGACGACGACGAAGATGCCATCGCGGTCCTTCTGCCCGATGATCTCGTACTCCCGCGTGGCGTCCTGGAGATCATGGCGCGAGTTCGGGCCAAGCGCGGCGGGTCCGTTCTCTGTGCAATCGACGTTCCCAAGGACGCAGTGAGCGCTTACGGCGTCTTCGACGTCGAGATCGTTCCCGACGCGGTCAATCCCGACGTCCTCAAGGTCGTCGGCATGGTCGAGAAGCCGGCTGTGGAAGACGCGCCGTCGACCTTTGCCGCTGCGGGTCGCTATCTGCTCGATCGTGCGATCTTCGACGCACTTCGCCGCATCAAGCCGGGAGCCGGCGGTGAGTTGCAACTCACCGACGCCATCGCTCTCCTGATTTCCGAGGGTCATCCGGTTCACGTGGTGGTGCACCGCGGAACGCGTCATGACCTGGGCAACCCCGGCGGGTACCTCCGCGCTTCGGTTGACCTGGCACTCGACAGCGACGATTACGGTCCGTCCTTGCGTAAGTGGCTCGCGGATCGGCTCGACCGCTGAGCGTGTCGCCACGGTGGTTGATCGCCCGATAACGCAGTATCAATGTGCTTGTCCCTTTTCGAAGGCAAGGCATCATGAGCTGACGGATATCACCGAATTTCCAGACACAGGAGGACGCGGACCAGATGCGGTCGGTTGAGGAGCAGCAGACCAGGGTTACCGCTGCTGCAGTGGCACCCCGTCCGGTTCGGGTCGCCATCTCGGAGGCGCAGGGACTGCTGTGTGCCGAGGAAGTGGTGACCGAACGCCCATTGCCGGGATTCGATCAAGCTGCCATCGACGGTTACGCGGTTCGCAGTGTCGATGTCGCCGGCGCTGGAGCCGACCTCCGCGGCGAGGACGGCGAGCCTACGGACCTCAGCTTGCCGGTGGTCGGCGAGGTGACGGCGGGCTCACGCCAACCGATCCGGTTGCAACCGCGTCAGGCCGTTCGAGTCGACACGGGCGCGCCGTTGCCCACGCTGGCCGACGCAGTTCTTCCGCTCGAGAACACCGACGGTGGTCGCGCTCGCGTTCGGATCTTCGAGCCGGTGCGTTCGGGCGATTACGTTCGCCGTGCAGGCGACGACGTCCAGCCGGGCGACGTGGCCGTTCGGGCAGGCACCATCATCGGAGCCGCGCAGGTCGGTTTGCTTGCCGCGGTCGGTCGCGACAAAGTGCTCGTCCATCCGCGTCCGCGTCTCTCCGTCATCAGCGTCGGTGGAGAACTTGTCGACGTGGATCGCACGCCGGGGCCTGGTCAGGTCTACGACGTCAATTCGTATGCCCTCGCCGCCGCAGCGCGCGATGCCGGCGCCGACGTCAACCGTGTGGGAATCGCAGGCAACGACTCGCGCCGTCTTCGCGAAGTAGTCGAGGGACAGCTGATTCGCTCGGAAATCGTTGTCATCGCCGGTGCCGTGGGCGGCGGAGCGTCCGACGAGGTTCGTGAGGCGCTTGCCGACCTGGGGACACTCGAGGTGGAGCGCGTTGCCATGCATCCGGGATCAGTGCAGGGCTTCGGCAAGCTGGGACGAGACGAGGTTCCGACCTTTCTCCTACCGTCCAACCCGGTCAGCGCACTGGTGGTATTCGAAGTCATGGTTCGCCCGCTGATCAGAATCGCGCTCGGACGCCGCCAACCGATGCGGCGAATAGTGAAGGCGCGCACGGTGGGAACGATCACGTCGATTGCCGATCGCAAGGGTTTCCTGCGTGGTCAGCTGATGCGTGACGAAGCGACGGGGGAGTATCTGGTGCAGGCACTCGGGGGTGCGCCCGGTGCGTCCTCACATCTCCTCGCGACCTTGGCGGAAGCCAATTGCTTGGTTCTTGTCGATCGAGACGTCACCGAAGTGCACATCGGTGAAGAAGTCGACGTAGCTTTTCTCGCCCAACGTGGGTAACGCCGACCCGAGTGGGGTGTGATGTCAGTCCATCCAGGATGGCCGGAAGATCTCGGCCCACTGCGAGTGCCCGCGGGAGTGGTGACCGTCCGCCCCGTGAAGCTCCGTGACGCTGCTGTGTGGAGTCGCCTCCGCATTCGCGATCGCGAGCACCTGGAGCCGTGGGAGCCCACCGGAGAGTCGCCCTGGGATGCTCGCCACCACATCACTGTCTGGCCGTCCCTGTGCGGGAACCTTCGCTCCGAGGCGCGCAAGGGCAGGATCCTTCCCTTGGTGATCGAACTCGACGGGAAGTACTGCGGGCAGGTCACCATCGGAAATGTCGTGCGCGGCGCTCTGCGGTCCGCCTGGGTGGGCTACTGGGTCGCCTCGCACGTCACCGGCGGGGGCGTAGCCACAGCGGCCGTGGCGCTCACACTCGATCACGCATTCTCGAAGGTCGGTCTGCATCGAGTGGAGGCGACCGTTCGGCCGGAGAACGCGTCGAGTCGCGCAGTCCTACGAAACGTTGGGTTCCGGGAGGAAGGTCTTCTCAAGCGCTATCTCGATGTCGACGGCCAATGGCGTGATCATCTTCTGGTCGGAATGACCATCGAGGAAGTACCCACCACCGTCGTCGACAGATTGGTGCGGTCCGGACGCGCTTCGTGGGTGTGACCAATACGGCGCCACGAGCGTGAGAAACGCGAGCTAAACGGCAGTTACCGCTGAGTAGTCCTACTTTCGGCCGGAAAAATGTGGTTTTTGATTCAACCAGAACTTGAGACTTTTGGGACTGAACCGGAAGTTCAGTTCGGTACGCGTGTGACACATGAGTATGGTGGGGTTCGGCGCGTCGGCAACGATGCGAGGGCGTCGGCCGTTAACCTTGACTCGTCAACGGCTGGCATAGGTGCTGGTAGGTGATCGGGAGGAGGCCGCGGCATGCCTAGCTCATTCGTGTGGATCGGGCTGGTGGCCGTGTGGCTGTTCGTCCTGGTGCCGATGCTTGTCAACAAGCGCCCCAGGATCCGGCAGACGAGTGACGCGGCGCTCGCGACTCGAGTACTCCACCGCGGCGACAGCAACCCTGTTCAGCGCGGGCCGGCAGCAGGACATCGAAGCGATCCGAACTGGCAACCAGAACCAGTGCGCAGCAGCTACGACGCGGAGGACCAGATGGACACTCACGCAGAAGACGACTACGCCGGCGGTCGTGCACCGGTCGGAGAATTTGTTCCCGTTCGGCGCGGCCGAGGCGGATTCGACCCCGAAGCGGATGCCATCGCCCGGGAGGCGCGGTACGCATTCCGTCAGCGGACATTGTTGGGCCTGGCATTCGTCGCGATTCTCTCGGGTGCTCTCGCATTGATCATCTCGCCGATGGTGTGGTGGTTGTTTGTGCTGACCGTGTGCGGCCTCGGTGGGTATATGGCGTACCTACGTCGGCAGGTTCGGATCGAGCAGGAGATTCGCCGTCGTCGCACCGAGCGCCTCAACCGATCGCGACTCGGAGTCGAATCGCACACCGACGAAGAGCTGCGCCTGATTCCGGCGCGACTGCGCCGACCAGGAGCGGTTGTCCTCGAGGTCGACGACGAAGATCCGGCGTTCGATCACCTGGATCACTACGAAGAAGAGATCAGGCACACCGAGATGCGTCGCGCGTCCGGTCAGTGACCTATCTCGGTCGATCTTCTGGGCAGATCTTGTCGGGCCGAAAGTTCGTGTCGGGTGATTCCAACGGGAGTATTCGTTCCTGTTAGAGTTGCCGAGCACCGCTGAGGCGGTGGCACGGGGCTGTGGCGCAGTTGGTAGCGCGCTTCGTTCGCATCGAAGAGGTCAGGGGTTCGATTCCCCTCAGCTCCACCAAGAAGTACCAGCAAAAAGGGTCTTTCAACGAAAGTTGAACGGCCCTTTCCTGCATTTTCAGAGCCTGCCCGAATTGTGAAGATTTAGCTCGAGTGTGCGCCGTTTCATACGATTGCGACCGCTGATCCGGACCGTTGAGCTTCCAAGTGAGGGATGATCCTTGGGCGGATACATGTTTGCCGGAAATGTAACGAGGGTGTGTCCGGTGCGATAGGCACGATGAGTCTGCCGCAGTTTTCCGCAGGTCGGACGTATGTGTCGGGGAGGAATGTCGATGAGCCAGCCACGACGGCTAGCGATGATGCTTGTTGCTGTGATGTGCCTGATGGGTATCGGCGTCCTTGCCGTATCAGTCTTCCCTGCCATCGTCGCCGCCCAACCTGGCGGCAACAGTGGCGGTGGAAACAATGGCAACGGAAACGGCAACTACGGCAACAACGGCGGCAATAACAACGGCAACAACGGCAACAACGGCAACAACGGCAACAACGGCAACAACGGCAACAACGGTGGCGGTAACAACGGCAACGGCAACGGCAACTACGGCTGGCATTGCCACCATCACAACTGCGGTACAACGGTAATTCCGACGCCGACCACGACTGAGCCGACCACGACGACTGAGCCCACGACGACGACTGAGCCCACGACGACGACTGAGCCCAC